>JANLTF010000002.1:0-6847 GCA_031362825.1 Acidobacteriota bacterium
CGCCGTAAAATGAACATGAGAGTCGTTAAAACCGGGAAGCACCAGCCTTTGTTTTGCATCGACCACGACCGTCTGCGGCCCGGCAAGAGCTCGGATCTCGGCATTCGTTCCGACCGCGATGATTCGCCCGCCGGACGATGCCACGGCTTGGGCTCTCGGTTTACTTTTGTCGAGAGTCCGGACGTTTCCGTTGACCACGATAAGATCGGCGGTGCCCTGTCCGAAGGCGAAAGCCGTTAGACAAAACACCGCCAATATTACCGCGAGACGATTCACTTGCGTTCGAATACGACCTTACCGTCAACGACCGTCGTCAACACTTTAACGTCGCCGATCTTGACCGGATCGATCGTGAAAATATCATCCGAAAGAATAATAAAATCAGCGAGTTTGCCTGTCTCTAGCGTGCCTTTCCAGTTTTCTTGAAATTCGCCGTACGCCGAGCCGTAGGTGAAGGCTCGAACGGCTTCGTCAACCGAGATCTTCTGCTCAGGGATCCAGCCGTTTGGATTCTTGTCGTCGAGCGTGCGGCGAGTGACGGCACCGTAAACGCCAAACAGCGGATTGAGCGGGGCAACCGGCGAATCAGAACCGAACGCCAGCACCGCTCCAGCATCCAACAGCGTGCGAAACGCGTAGGTTCCCTTCAGACGCTTTTCGTCGAGGCGTTTCCAGGCCCAGCGGCCATCGTCGATGATGTGAAACGGCTGCATCGAGGCGACCACTTTCATCGAGCCAAATCGTGGAATATCGGATTGCCGCAAATGCTGTGCGTGTTCGATGCGGAATCGGCGGTCGCGCGGGCCGTTCGTTTTCGCCGTTTGCTCGTAAATATCCAATATCGTCGCGTTTGCCTTGTCGCCGATCGCATGAATATTGATCTGCAAACCTGCTTTGTCGGCTCCGAGGACGAGTTCGGCCGTTTTCGGAATGTCCTCGCCCGCGAGTCCGGTCGATTTCGGATCGTCGAGATACGGTTCGAACAGCCACGCCGTCGTCGAACCGAGACTGCCATCCGCATAACCTTTCAGACAACCAACCCGAAGCATGGCGTTGCCAAATGCATACCGCACGCCCGTATTTTCCCAGCGTTTATAATCCGCAAGTGTCGAACACCCATAAACTCGCGTCTTTAGCTTTCCTTGCCGCATCAACTCCTGATAAACGCCGACATCGCTGCCGGCCGACATATCTTGCACGCTCGTCACGCCGAGGCTCGCGGCGTGTTCGGTCGCCGCCAATGCCGATTCCATACGCTGATCCCACGAAGGAGCCGGAATCGCCCTGCCAAAATAATTCATCGCCGCGTCCTTGAAAACGCCGGTCGGATTTCCCGCCGCGTCGCGAACGATCATACCGCCATCGACATCTTTGGTATCTTTTGTGATCTGGGCGAGCTTCATCGCGAGCGTGTTAGCGAGTGCCATGTGGCCGTCGAGACGGTCGATAAACACCGGATTGTCTGGCGTCACCGCATCGATCAACGCAGCGGTTGGCAATGCGTTCGGCGTCCAATTCTCATGGTCCCATTTTCCGCCCAGAATCCAACGGCCTTTCGGCAGTTTCGCCGCAAACGCCTTTATCCGTGCCACGAACTCCGCCGGTGTCTTGGCATCACGCAGATCGACCGACGAAAGCTGCGAGCCAGTCTCCATAAAATGCACGTGAGCGTCATTAAATCCCGGAATAATGGTCTTGCCGCCTGCATCGATAACCCGCGTCTTCGCACCGATCAGAGGTTTCGTATCTGCCTCGGAACCGACCGCAACGATCTTGCCGTTTAAGACGGCAATCGATCTGGCGACCGTTCGTTTCGCATCCATCGTGCGGATGTTTGCGTTGTTGATGACAAGGTCGGCCGCTAAGGTTTGTCCAAATGCGGAACCGGCAATCGAGGACAAGACAATGGCCGCGATAAAGAATTTAGCGATCTTTTTCATAGTGAAAACCGTCTGAGAAGGTGTATTCTTGCTTGAGCATTACGATTATACCAATGAACCCAAAGTATATCCATATTTTAAGCATCATACTCGTCGTCGCGGGTTTTGCTTTTGCCACTTTTCTCTATTGGGCCGCGCCGAAAACGCTCGCCGAGGTGACGACGAAAAGCTCGGTCGTGATGGGAACCTATGAGATAAACAAGGTTGGGTTCGATCAGGGATTGGCGAGCTTTCGTCAGGATAAATTTCCGGATGCCCGTGCCGCGTTTGAACGTGCCGACCCCGAGAAACGTGATGCCGCGACTCAGTTTTATGTTGCGTACAGCTACTATCGTCAGGGCTGGGGCCGCGTTTCGAATGACGACGATCTTTTCAAGCTCGGCCTTGCAGCGGCCGAACGTCTGATCGCGTTGAATCCTAGCTATCGAACTACGGACGAAACGCTCGTCATCAAGACACCGGCCGAACTCAAAAATGAATTGGAAGAAGGCCTGAAGATCACACCCGACGATTTTAATCCGATGAAGCTGACTCGCGAGCGAAAGTAACCGAAAAGGCATGGGAACAAGAGATACTTTAGAAAAAGAATTCATTGAGTCGGACCCCGACGAATGCGAAGAAGGCCTATACGTTCCGGCGTATGAGGACAGCATCGAGGTCGTTGATGACGAACAATTGACCGAGCTCAAGCCGCGTTCGCTGCCGGCCAAAGCCCAAAGACCGAAGGCCAAAAACCAAAAACCAACGCTCGTTTATTTCATTCTTCCCTTAGTCTTTCTCACCGTCACACTTCTTGGAGGCCTCAGATTCGGTGCTTTGGACAACGCATTCATATTTCTCAAACCGGCACTTGTTTGTCTCGTTTTCGCGGCGGTTTTGATGATCTTGTATTTTCGCTCGGGGTTAGTCAGGCTCGATGGTTGGTTCGACGAAGACGGTTCGATGCTCCAAAATGCGGCGAATGCCTGCGTGCTGCTGACGATGTTTGCGGCGTCTGTGCAGCTATTCAATTCGCTGCTGCCGGAACAAGGTTTGCCGTTTTGGGTGGTTGGATTTTGCTTCTTTTGGACGCTGTGGAACAACCTGTTTGCCGAGTTTGACACGAAGAAACTGCTGCGGAGCTTGGGAGCTTTGTTCGCGTTAGCTTTTGTCGTGAAATACCTCGTTCTCGCAAATCTGACGGCATCACCAAGCGGCAGTTGGCTGCAGCGGATATTCGAAAATCCGGGAAAAGAAGCTTTTACGTGGCTGCTCGATCTGCCTCGATACGCGGCGGGAACGGGCTACGTGCAGTTTCTGGCTCTGGCTTTGTACTTGATCGGCTTGTTCCTGACACCATCAAGGGTCAAGCGTGAAGATTAAGGCCTTTTGAGATTGACAAGAACGGTAGCACCGTCGCGTTTCAGACGTATGCTTTTACCGGAAAATTGTCCTTTGAACGAGGTTTTTTCGCTTAGCGGCTGATCGTTTATCGCCTCGACAACATCGCCGCTCTTGAGTCCCGCCTTTTGAGCAGCGCTGTTATCTTTTACAGCGGCTACTCGCCATCCCGATCCCGAATAGACAACATCTGCCCCAAACTGCGTCAGCACATCCTTTGCCATGATCGCTCCGGGACGCTCGAAATCTCTCGGTTTCACCGCTACCTTGGCATTTGGGTTAACACCACGCGGATAGATCGTTTTGCTTTCTTTGACCGCAGTATCAAACGAACCGCCGCGAGAATTCCCGATCGTACGCCGGTCGTCGGTCGAGGGATCGATCTTGGGATCCAAATCCGCCTTTGTGGCTGTCGCCATTTTGCCATCAATAGTCGGCGGTTTGACCGTCGGATTTCCCATGCCAACCTGTCCGGGCGTCTCGGGTGCGACGGCATTCGCGGCAACAAACTCGGCAGTCGCAGGCGAAAGTGGAATCGGGCCGGAGTTTGTATTAACAACGGCTACGTCCGTCGCCACCGTCTGATACACGGCTCGATAACCAAAATAACCACCAACCGACAGCACCAACCCAAGCGGTACCGCAACACGAGCCGCCGCCGGAAACCACGCCACTCGTGCCGGCTGTCCGGCAGCGATGCGTGCCTTTACTCGAAAATCGAAATCATTCGGTGCCTCGACACGCGGCAGTGAGCCGAGTAGGCCGGCGACCGCATTTGTCTCTTTATTTTCTGATTCGTTTACCATTCTTAACTTACAAAAACTCTTGCAATTTCACTTTCAACAGCCCGCGGGCACGGCTGATGCGTGATTTTGTCGTTCCCAGGCCGAGCTGCATGATCTCGGCGACCTCGTCGTACGATTTGCCCTCGATATCGCGTAAAATGACCGGAATTCGATACTTCTCAGGCAAACTCGCTATCGCCCGTGCGATAGTCTTGTCGCGTTCGCCGTCGATCAGCTCCTTGTCCTGCAGATCGCGTGTATCAGGCGGCTGAAACTCGACATCCCTTTCATCTTCCGTCTGAAACAAACCCGTCAGCGACATCAGCCTTCGCCGTTTCCGCCGTCTTAGCTCGCTGATCGCGAGATTCGTCGCGATGCGGTAAACATAGGTCGAAAACGCAAACTGCGTGTGATAACGGTCGAGGGCAAAATAGACCCGGACAAATGTCTCCTGAGCCAGATCGACTGCCTCTTCGTAATCGTTCAAAAATCTATAGAGATAATTGGTTATCGGCGAACGGTAACGCGACATTATCTCGCCAAAAGCGGCCTCGTCACCGCCCTTGGTCGCCTCGATCAAGGCATGGTCGGACAGTTTCTTTTCAGGCATGGCAGATCGTCGTGCCTCCGTACCTGAAAGATCGAACATGTCGAGTGCCATACATCCATACTTTTTTACAACACAAGGCACGTCGAAACAAAAGCCGCCCTGCGCTTTTGATCACGCCGAGCGGCTGAATAAGTTGCGAAATTTGCACTCTCGTTATTGGTTGGCTGGCTTAAACAGATCTTCCTCGACCTTTTGGCCGAAAGTGATGGTCCCGATGTCGGTTTGCTCGATTACCTTGTCGTTGGCTGTTAGGACCGTGCGGTACGGGACGAGCGTTCCCTGTGCGTAACGCTGATCGTAGAATTTGCGTTTGTATTTAACGCCGCCTTCCTCGTAGGTTAGCTGCATCACACGGAGCGATTTGACGCTGACGAAGAACCGCGTTTTGCGTTCCTTCTTATCCATGACGTCCAGAACATAAAACTCGACGCCCATCAGCTTTTCGCGTCCGAGGGATTCGATCTTGCATTCGTCCTCTTTGTATCGAAGCAACACATCGATGCCGCGAAAGATCCCGTTCTCAAACTTTTTCGCTGCGTCGTCATTCGGGACAAACTGCGTGTTGTTATAAATGCCAAAGAAGTTCTCTTCGTTCTTTACGAGCGAATAACGGGCATTCGAAAATTCCTGATCCAGCCTGATCTTGTCTTTGGCGAGCGACGCCCCACGCAAAATATAGCGTGTGTACGATGCATTTTCGATCTTGCCGTCAGGCTTAGTCTCGGTCAACTTGCCCTTTTCGATGGTAGTTTTTCGGATCTGGTCGAGCAATTTACTGCCTCCGCCAAAACCGTAAATAAAGATCGCAGAATCGGCGATCTGCTCGGGCGTAAATGCCTTAGCGGGATCCTTTGAATTCAAAGCGACCGCCGGCGTTGCTGCCGGAGCCGGTGTCGGAGTCGGAGTCGGCTGGGCATCGTTCTGTCCAAAAAAAGGAACCGCAAGAAACAGAATGACAACCGCCGTCGATAAAACTATATTAGAACGCAGAAACACGTAATGATTCTCCCGATTTTTGAGTACGTTGGGCAAATGCGGATTGTAACATAAACCGCCAATATCGGCATACAGACCGACTAAAACTCTTTGAATTGATGACATTTAGGTGCGGAAAGATGCTTTAGAGAAAGGAAAACGAAAAATCGAAAGCGGAAAATTGAAACTCGCCTAGAGCGACCTGTCGTGAATTCCAGATTGAAAGAATCTCTCGTTTTCCATTTTCCATTTTCCGTTTTCCACTGACCCTTATGATCCACATCGCCCTCTTAGAACCCGAAATACCGCCCAACACCGGCAACATTGCACGGCTCTGCGCAGCGACCAATAGCGCATTGCACATTGTGGGCGTGACGGGTTTTCGAATGGACGATAGGACGCTCAAACGCTCGGGACTCGACTATTGGGAACACGTCGATCTACACCGCCATTTCGATCTCGACGATCTCTACGCGGCATTGCCGGATGCTCGTTTTCTCTACATCACCACCAAAAGTAAACAACCATATTACGATTGGAAATTCGCCGACGGCGACTGCCTCGTCTTCGGTCGCGAAACACGCGGGCTGCCCGAAGATCTGCTAAACACCAACGCCGACCGTTGCCTCACCATCCCGATGCCAAACCCGAACGTCCGAAGCCTCAATCTCGCAACCAGCGTCGGCATCGTGCTCTACGAGGCATTGCGGCAGATTCGATAGAGACAGATCTTTACATTTTGTGTGCCACCTTTCTCGACATATTGCCGTCTAATCTTTGTCGATATATGACAAAAGCTCTTCCCAAGGAGTGGTGAAAAGTTATGAAATACGCAAGAAGAATTTTGGTACTGGCGATAGCGATTGCCGCATTTTCAGTCGTGAGCGTGAACGCTCAGAGTTATTCAAGAAACAAGGTTTCGACAAGATCCGTCGAGCAGCAGATCTATAAAAAGCTGTTGGGCCTGCCCAATTACGGCGTCTTTGACGTGATCAAATATCAGGTCAACGGCGGAACGGTGACATTAACCGGCAAGATCCATTCACTCGGCACAAAAAGTGCAGCCGAGGCTGCTGTGAAACGCATCGCGGGCGTCATCGAGGTAGTCAACAACATCGAAAATCTGCCGCCGTCATCGTTTGACGACCAGATCCGCC
>JANLTF010000003.1:0-4896 GCA_031362825.1 Acidobacteriota bacterium
TATCACCTTTTCCCATTTTTACTCCTTACTATCGGCGGTTCGCCGCCCTACTTATTGATTAAACAGTCCGATGAGATACTTTTGCACATCGGCATTCGCTCCGAGCTTGTTGTGCTCTTCGCAGATAAATTTTTTCGATTCCGGCTTCAGTATTGACGGCACCTTCGCGATCTTTGATTGCGTATCTGCCTCGAGCGAACGCTGAGTCACGACACCGTCACCAGCCGACAGCATAACGGCCTTTAGCTCATCCGAAGTTACCTTCTCACCGCCATTTTTTGTAAAGCCGTCGGGCTTGAATAGTGTTTTCCACTTGTTAGACTTCGGCTCGCGGTAGATCATGACCGTGTCGAGCGTCGGCGTACAATCGGCTCCGACGATCTCAAATTTCAGAGCCTCATTGGCCGTTCCCGCCGAGAGAGCCTCGTGAAAATGCTTCGCCCGCAATAGCATCCCCGCGAAAAACGCGGTCGCACTCCTCCGTTCTGCTACGTTGAATTCAGCAGGAAATCCCTTGTCGTCGATCGCGTTCCAGCCGTATTTTGTCCAGACCTTTGGATCGTAAATATCGACGTTCAACGGTTCGAGATCTTCGTCAACAGCCTGAAACGTTCCCGGAGCAGGCAAAAGCTGGTAGCTAGAAGGGATGGTGAAAACATCAAATCTCGATAGATTCTGCACGAACGGTAGGTTGATATTGAGACCGCCTATCGATGAACCGCTGATCAACGCCCTCAGCGACAATGCCGAACCTTCGCTTGGAGTTCCCATCAAAACGACACGGTTAAAATGTTTGGCTCCGGCCCACGTTGGAATAGTTTTCCGGTTTCCCGCCGGAAGATCGGCGTCTCCGTACATTGCCGCATACCGCGCAATTATGCCGCCCATCGAGTGGCCAATAATATTGAATTTAAGATCCGGCCGCTTGAGTTTCGCCTTGAGGGCGACGATCTTGCGGATCAAAAGCCGGGAATTCTCAACATTATCGAGCCGCCAGTCATACGGATAGACATAGATCGCCCTTTCATCGCCTTTGGCAGTCGGTGTATCCCAGAATTCTTCGTGATAGCCCTGCGTGTTCTTAAAAGCGTCGATCAAACCTGCGTAGATGTCGATACGAGGGAGTATCCCAATCGGCTTAACGGTACGGATTATGTCGCCGGGAACGAGATTGTCCCGGTTCTTGGTCAAATTTGCCGATACCGGCAAACGAAGATCGTCGTCCTTAGACCTCGGGGCCTTGAACCAGACGACCTCGCCCGTTTTTTGATTGACGAGTTCAGAGCCCGAAAGTCCGGGAATAATGATGACGGGCGTTTTACCGTTACCTTGAGGGACGGTCGGCGTCGGCGTTTGAGCCTGTAAATTTGCAAAAAACGCGAGCGAGAACATCACGCCAAAAATGGCATATGTCCCAATCATTCGCATTTTCTTGAGCAGGTTCATTAAATATTTGCCGTCACGCCGTTCGAATCCGTCTTAACAGACAGCCATTTTTTAAAGTCCTCGGGAAATTGTTTGATCGCACTCTGTATCGGCCACGCCGCCGCGTCACCGAGAGGGCAAAACGATTTGCCCTCGATATTGTCACAGATATCGAGCATCAACTGGGCGTCCTCAGGCCGTCCACCGCCGTCGGCGATGCGGTTAAAAATCTTGACGAGCCAATCGGTTCCCTCGCGGCAAGGCGTACACCATCCGCACGATTCGTGTTTGTAAAACTCGGTCAGATTCTTGGTCGATTCCATGATATCGACCGTCTCGTCCATCACGATAAACCCGCCCGATCCGACCGAGGAACCGCCTCCGACGAGGCCTTCATAACACATCGACACGCCTTTTCCTAGGACCTGCTCGGCGTTCATAATGTAAACGCTCGATCCGCCCGGGATCACCGCCTTGAGCTTTTTGCCGCCGCGAATACCGCCGCAGTCTTCCATAATGAACTTTTCCATGTCCATATAGCCCATCGGAAGTTCGTAAACGCCTGGTTTATTGACGTGTCCGCTGACGGACCAAAGCTTTGTGCCGCCGCTCTTTTCTGTGCCGAGCTTCTGCCAGGCTTCGCCGCCCATATTGATGATCTGCGGAACCGCAGTCAGGGTCTCGACATTGTTCACCACAGTCGGCGAAGCATAAACGCCCTCGACAGCCGGGAAAGGCGGTTTGAGTCGCGGATGGCCGCGATAACCTTCAAGAGAGCTCAATAACGCAGTTTCTTCGCCGCAAATATACGCTCCGGCACCGGTATGAGTATGGATGTCCATATCCAACCCGGAGCCGAGAATGTTCTTGCCCAAAAGGCCTGCTTCACGTGCCTCGGCGATCGCAACGTCCATCACGTCGATCAGATATTTGTATTCGCCGCGAGTGTATATGAAACCGGTCGTCGAACCCAAAGCCCAACCAGCGATGATCATTCCTTCGAGCAGCGCGTGTGGGTCGCGTTCCATCAGATAGCGGTCTTTGAACGTTCCGGGCTCGGATTCGTCGGCGTTGCAGACGACGTATTTGACCTTCGGCGAATCTTTCGGCACGAACGACCATTTCATGCCCGTCGGAAAACCCGCACCGCCGCGTCCGCGAAGAGCACTCTTTTTGACCTCGTCGATCACATCGCCCGGTGCCATCTTGAGCGCCTTCTCAAGCGCCTTGTAACCGCCATGATCGCGATAGACCTTCAGCGTATGCCCGTCTTTGACGTGCATCAGCTTCAATTGTAATGGCTCGCAGCCGATCGCTTTAATTTCCATATCTAAAGATATTTTCTGAATTCTTCAACCGACAATCCAGCATCTTTAACGATTCCGCCCATTGTCAAAGCATTCACCGGGTTATGCCTAGGAATGGTAATGATTCGTTCGCCGTTCGTCATCACGATGTGCTTTCCCTGCCGGGCAATCCAAAATCCAGCCTTTTCCAGAGCCCTGACAGCCAGAAGATGGTTGATGCCAACGACCTTCGGCATTTAGATCGCGACCTCCACCTCTCGGACATCGGCATCTTTCAACTGCATATCGAGTACGATCAGATACTCTTGGATCGCATCTTTGATATTGTCAAGAGCATCTTCTTCCGTATCACCCTGAGACCAACAGCCCGGCAACGCAGGACACGAAACGCTGTAACCTTCCTCCGAATGCTGTAATACAACCTTGTAATACATACGTCCTACTTACACTC
The DNA here is from genome assembly GCA_031362825.1 of Acidobacteriota bacterium. GTDB lineage: Bacteria > Acidobacteriota > Blastocatellia > Pyrinomonadales > Pyrinomonadaceae > OLB17. The sequence continues at coordinate 3,184 of JANLTF010000003.1, forward strand.
CGCCAAGATCTTATCCACTTTCTCGGTCGTCAGATCTTCGTGATAATCAAATCCGATCTGCATCATCGGCGCGGTGCCGCAGCTTCCGAGGCATTCGACCATGGTGACGGTGTATTTGCCGTCTTCAGTCGAACCGCCCGGGTAGATTCCGAGTTTTGAACAGATATGATCGGTGATCTCGGGTTCGCCCATGATCTTGCACGACAGTGTCTTGCAGATCTGGATGTGATGCCGACCGACGGGCCGCATGTTGAACATCGAGTAGAACGTCGCCGTTTCCCAAACGTCCGTCACCTCGAGATTCAGGAACTTCGCCAAGAAATTAACGCCCGGATTATCGATCCACCCGCGTTCACGCTGCACAAGCATCAGCAGCGGAATCAAAGCCGAACGGCTCCGCTCCGCCGGATATTTCGCGACGTGCATCTTCATCTCGTCAATAACGGCAGCCGAAAACTCCGCCACTTCGTCCGAGACGAGTATCTTATCTGTATAACTTGTAGGACTTGCTGCTGCCATTCTTTTACGCGTCTATCTTTTGCTCCAACTGAGTAACCCGCTGATCAATAATCTTGAGATCTTCCAAAACATCTTCTCCTAGAATAAGAGAATCGATGAGCAGATGCCTAGACTCATTAATTCCTTTTATTTCAGAAACAACAGTATCAGAAAGAAGATTGGCTCTTTTCAACCTGATTTCCACAACCGTTAGTCGGCTGGAAATTCGCAATGCTTCATACGTCTGATTGGACTTACCATCCTCGCTCAAAACCGCCAACTGCGTTGCACTCATCTCCTAAATCCTCTATTTCTTCTTTTATCGATCTTTCCCTAACAAAATCTGTCCAATTAAGGAACAAAATTGTAAACAATGATCCCGCTGATCTTAACGGGCTGGCCTGACAGCAAAGTTGGCGAAAACTTCGCTTCTCGTGCCGCTGATTCCGCCGCAGCACGTAAGAGCGGATGCCCACTCACCGCACTCGCCGAAACCACATTGCCTTCGAGACCGACCAGAACCTCAACCGAAACAGCCCCTGATGCCTTAACTGCACGAGCCGCAGCAGGATACGCGGGCTGGGGCAGGCTTGTTGCTTTAGCATTCAAGACCCCACCCGAAAGCGTTTTCGGCCCGTCCGAATTAGTTACTGTCACGACAGCCTCGGCATTGTATACAGGCTCGGCACCAAGCTCAAAAATAACTTTAGGATTGCCCTTATACATTTCCGCAGACCACCGATATACGCTGTCTTCAAATCCAGAACAATCGTGATAACGCTTCATCGATGTTGTCTTGAAACCGGCCTTCGCAACCGTGATCTTATAGTCGCCTTCGGGCAGAGACCTGAAGTACGGAAAATCGTCATTTATGACCGACCTGTATGACTTTCCTGTAACTTCCTTGACAGCCGTTGCCCGCACATTCGTAACAGCAGTGTTAGATTTGCCAAGATTAACTAAAACTCGAGCAGAACAAACTCCTGACTGACCATGCACGGAAAATGCCGAGAATCCGATCGTTAGAACGGAAACAGAAACAAGTGTTTTGACGAATGAAACTTTCACTTAAATCGCCTATCTATCAATCTCTCCCAAAACAATATCCAACGACCCAATAATAGCTACCACATCAGCCACCATCTCGCCCTCGCTCATTACCGGCAAGGCGGCGAGGTTGACGAAACTCGGGCCTCGGAAATGGACGCGTTCGGG
>JANLTF010000022.1:0-14137 GCA_031362825.1 Acidobacteriota bacterium
TGACGGCAGCGACGAGTGCGTTGTTTCGCGAATCATCGCGTGTATCAAACCGTCGGCTGCCCCAAAGGTGCGTCACCGAATCGACCATCCACGTAAAATGCCAGCTCACCGCAACACGCATCACGATCGCCCAGATGACCATCGTCCAGCCACCGATCGCAAACAATCCTGCGGCCAGCAGGAGCGTCGTAACGTAATAATATTTGTCGATAAAGACCAAATAAGGATCCTTGAGCAGATCGGGCGAGTAGCGTTGACGAACAGATTCGGGCTGATTTTGTGCCGTCCCTTCGAATATCCATCCGATGTGCGACCACCAGATGCCTTTTCGCGGGCTGTGCGGATCTTTGTCGGTGTCTGTAAATGCGTGGTGCAGACGGTGCGTCGTAACCCACGAGATCGGGCCGGACTGCAAACCGAGCGTGCCGCAGGTCGCGAGAAAACGCATCATCCATTTCGATGTCGTAAAACCGCGATGCGTTAGCATACGGTGATAACCGATACCGACGCCCCAGCTAGCCGCGACCACCCAAACCACAAGCGTGGCAATAAGGTTTGCCCAGCTAAAGGTAAATATGGCAGCGAGGGCCACAAGGTGAAATGCCGACACAAAAAATATCGTGTTCCAATTGTATTTTCCGACTCGCGAAGGTGTAAATTCGACTACGTTCTGCATTGGTTTTATCCTCAGTAAGTAAAATTGCATGTCGGACCATCCGTTGGTCCATTTAAACCTTAGCAGGTTTGTGAGGCTGTGATTGTAAGAGTTATGTAACAGTTATCGGCTCAATAAATATGGTACTTGAGGCGAATCCACGGTCTTCTGTCAAGGGTCGTGCGTTTGATGGACGTTTTTACTATAATATCGTTTCAACAAAGTTGGACTTTACGTTTAAAAGAGGATTAACAGATGTCAGAACAAACAGTTGCGGAAAGGGTAATCAAGGTCTTCGCGAATTTTAAGAAAGTGCCGCCCGAAGAGATCACGATGGACACCACGTTCGAGTCGTTGGGGCTCGACTCGCTCGATGGGCTGAATCTCGTTTTCGAACTCGAAGAGGAATTCGACATCATGATCCCGGACGACAAGGTCCAGATGATGAAAAGCGTTGCCGAGGCCGTTGAGGGAATCGAATGGCTACTCGCAAATCCGGTTGACAACGCCGCCGAAATGGAACGGATCCTGAAAGAACGGGCCGGTATTAAAGACAAACCGGAAACCGCAGACGCACCTGCCGAAACGAAAGACGAAGAAAGTAAGTAGCAATACCATGAGAAGAGTCGTGATAACCGGCATCGGTGTCGTGTCGCCGGTCGGAAATAACGCCGCGGATTTTTGGGATGGCGTGAGCAATGGCCGCTCAGGTATCCGCGAGATCATGCGGGCTGATATGTCCGGCATTCGATTTAAGAATGGAGGTGAACTTCGCGATTTTGATGCGACACAGCATTTTGACGATAAGGCGTTGATGTGGCTCGACGAGTTTGGCATCTACGGCATTGTCGCCGCTCGAGAGGCATTGGATGACGCAGGTATCGAGTTTTCGGATGAGCTAAAGGACAGGACGGGCGTCGTTACTGGCTCGTGTCTAGGCGGCAAGACCACTGAAGACAATATTTATTACAAGTATTACGTAGAAGGCAAAATACGCCAGCAGCCAACCGTGATTCCGAGGGCAATGAGTAACGCTGTCGCCAGCCAGGTCGCGATGGAACACGGATTTACGGGAGCAAATTTCACACTTTCGACTGCTTGTTCATCTGCGAATCACGCTATCGGCCACGCGTTTTGGCTGATCCGTCAAGGTACTGTCGATGTCGCGGTAACAGGCGGAAGCGAGGCTCCGCTTTGCTGGGGAAATCTTAAGGCATGGGAAGCGATGCGCGTGGTTTCGCCAGACACGTGCCGACCATTCTCAAAAGATCGAACCGGCATGATCCTCGGCGAAGGCGGCGCAATGTTTGTAATGGAAACGCTCGAGAATGCCCAGGCTCGCGGCGCGAAAATATACGCCGAGATCGCCGGTTTTGGAATGTCGGCAGACGCCCATCACCTGACAATGCCGCTGACAACAGGTGCTGCCAAAGCAATGCGGCTGTCGCTCGAGGACGGCGGCATTAGTAAAGAAGATGTCGGTTACGTCAACGCTCACGGCACCGCTACGGCCGCCAATGACACAATGGAAGCCGCAGCGATCAATCTTGTCTTCGGCGAACACACCAAGAATATTGGCGTAAGCTCGACAAAATCGATGATCGGACATTCGCTCGGAGCCGCCGGTGCGATCGAGGCGGCCGCGACCGTTTTGGGACTTCACCATGGTGTTTTGCCGCCAAATATAAACTTCACGGAGATCGACCCCGAATGTCATATTGATGTCGTCGCGAACACTGCGCGCGAAAAGGTGATCGATGCTGCCATTTCGAATTCGTTCGCCTTTGGCGGGCTCAATGCGGTGCTCGCGTTCCGCCGTTGGCAAGGTTAAATGGCCAAGAAAAGTTCGTTTCAGATACAGACGGAATATGCGTTTGTGCGGGTCGTTATAGGTCTTCTCGGCATTTTGCCTCGAAGCCTGTCGTTGTGGCTTGGAAAACGGATCGTGCATTTCGTCTTTCTGTTTCTGGGCGACCTCAAGCGGACGGCGATGATAAATACGTCGATTGCTTTCCCTGAAAAAAGTAAACCAGAACGGCGGCGGCTCGTTCGCAGCTGCTTCGACAACCTCGGCCGCGTACTCGGCGAACTATGCCATTTTCCAAACGCAAAGCCCGAAGACATTTCAAAACTCGTTGAATTCAATTTCGAAGGCCTCGGCGAAGAGAGGGCGTACTACGACGCCGAAGCGGCAAAGGGCCGGGGAACGATCCTCGCCGGGCCTCACATGGGCAACTGGGAGATCGGCGTGTTTGCTTACTCGGCGTCGAGAAAACCGATCAACTACCTTGCCCGAAGAATGGACAATCCGTTGATCGAAGCCTATATAACCGGCATCCGTACACGGTTTGGGAATCGGTCGATAAACAAAAGTGGCTCTTTCGGAGAGACAATACAATTGCTTCGCGAAGGCGGGATTCTCGGTGTGATGCCTGATATCAATGTTCAGGAAAAGGACGGCATTTTCGTACCGTTCTTCGGCGTCCCAGCCTGTACGACCGCCGGCGTTGCGACATTGGCTCGACGCACAAACGCGATGATCATCACAATGTGCTGTGTTTGGGACAAGGACAAGCAAAAGTATGTCGTCCATCACGGCAGCCTTATCGAGACGCCGAGCACGTCCGACCGCCACCGCGATGTACTCGAATCAACAGTCGCACTGACTGCCGATATGGAGAAATTTGTCCGGGCGTTTCCGGAGCAATGGCTCTGGATCCACAAACGCTGGAAAACACGCCCGCTGGGCGAACCGAACCCGTATGCAAAACCAAACTGAGAACACGGCGGAATCAAAAATCTGCGAGTCCTGCGGCGAAACATTCGGCTGCGGGGCTAAACTCGACGGATGTTGGTGTGTCGATGTCGAGATCTCAGCCGACATTGCGGATTATCTAAAACTAAAATTTAATGATTGCCTTTGCCCCAAATGCCTGGCATCATTAGCGGAAACAAAACCAACGAAATGAGAAATAGAGCCTACAGTCGCGGCCTTCTGGTCGTTATCATCTTTGCGTTTGCAACTACTGTTTTTGGTCAACAGCGATTGCTCGTGATCGGTGGCGGCAGGCGTCCTCCTGAGGCGATCAAAAAGTTTGTTGAATGGTCGGGCGGCGAGAAGGCTCGACTACTAGTGATCACATGGGCAACCTCACAGCCCGAGGCGAGTTTCGAGTCCTTTTCTAAGGATCTTTCGGCCTACAAAACGGCTTCGATCGAGGCATCACAAACTTCCCCTCTAGATGCCGAAAAACGAACTAAGTTTGTCACCCAGCTTAAAGATGCGAGCGGCGTCTATTTCACCGGCGGCGATCAAAATCGCATAATGGATGTGCTCAAGGACGAAGAGCTGCTGAAACTGCTCCGCGCCAAGTACGCAGCCGGCACGCCATTTGGCGGAACGAGTGCAGGTGCGGCGGTGATGTCCGACCCGATGATGACAGGTGATGCCGACCTGAAAATACTCGACGGCACAAAGGTCGGCGTTCGTACCGGTCTCGGCGTCATTCCCAATATTATCTTTGACCAACATTTCCTCGTCCGCCAGCGTCATAATCGGCTCTTCGGCCTGATCATGACCAACCCGGCAATGCTCGGGATCGGCATCGACGAAGACACCGCCGTGCTGATAGAAGACAATCGCAAACTCCAAGTTGTCGGTGCGACTCAGGTGATGTTTGTCGATGCTAAGGATAAGGACGGCTCGATGATCGTGAATTTTCTTAAGGCCGGCGAGTGGTTTGAACTCAAACAGCGGAAACGGTTAGCCCCAAAAGCAGGTTACTGAGACCAGGTCGCAAACATCGCAATTGCCGCAGCGAACATGACCGTGGTCGCGAGCCAGCCGAAGATATTTGTGAATAGGCCGTTGGTCCGTTTGCCCATGACCTTTTTATTGTTTGCGACAAGCATCACCACGACCAGCAGCGGTGGCGCTACCACGCCGTTGATCACCGCGGTCCAAAACAAAGCGCTGATCGGATTGATTCCGGCAAAATCGATCAATACGCCGACGATAGTCGAGGCCGCGATCACGGCGTAGAATTTCTTTGCGTGCCTTGGCTTTTCGTCAAGGCCAGATGGCCAGCCGAATGTCTCAGCCACCGCGTACGCGGCAGATCCGGTAAGAACCGGAACCGCAAGCAATCCCGCTCCGATCAACCCAATTCCGAACAAAACGGTCGCAAAATTCCCAGCCAGCGGCCGCAGAGCTTGAGCCGCATCGGTCGCTGACTGGATATCGGTCTTTCCGGAAACATGCAGCGTGGCACCGGCGGCGAGGATCACAAAGTAAAAGACCACATTGCAAAACAGCATTCCGACGACGGTGTCGATCTTTTCTTTTTTGATCTCTTTGTCGGTCGCACCTTTTCTCTCCGAGAGTTTGCTTCGGCCTTCGCTCTTTTCTTCCTCTACTTCCTCGCTTGCCTCCCAAAAGAAGAGATATGGCGAGATGGTAGTGCCGAGGATCGCGACGATCGTCGTAATGTATTCACTGGTGAACGAGATCTGAGGGACGAACGTTGCTTTCGCAACCGCCCACCAATCCGGCTTTGCAAGAAATGCCGCGATCACGTAGGCAAATAGCGACAGTGTCAGCCATTTGAAGATCTTCATGATCAAACGATACGAACCCCAAATTTGCAGTACGACTATCGCCACCGCGATCGGAATGACCATCACCGAGATCGGTATGGGAACGAACATATTGATCGCTGCAGAGATCGCCGCAATGTCCGCACCGGCATTTATGGTATTCGCAATTACAAGGCCAATAACGACCGGATAAAGAAGCTTTTTGGGATAATACCGATTGAGAACTCCGGCCAGACCGCGCCCGGAGACCATGCCGATCTTTGCACAAATATGCTGCACCACGACCATCAGCGGCAGCGTGACGATCGCCGTCCACAATGTCGTATAACCCAAAGCCGCACCCGCCTGCGAATACGTCCCGATCCCCGAGGGATCATCATCAGACGCACCCGTGATCAACCCCGGGCCGAGACGGTCGAGAAGTCGTTTTATTGGATTATTCTTGCGATCCATCTGATTTGAAAAGGATCATTCGTTCTTATGTCAACTTTCTTGCCTGCGACTGAACGGCCGTGATAGCTGCCGCATCGACGATATCTTCGGCCTTGCAGCCGCGAGACAGATCGTTGCAGGGACGGTCGAGGCCTTGGAGTATGGGGCCGATCGCAGTACCGCCGGTGAGGCGTTCGGTTAGTTTGTAGGCGATATTTCCGGAGTTGAGGTCGGGGAAGATGAGGACGTTTGCCTTGCCCGCGACAGGCGAACCGGGCGCTTTTGAATCGGCAACTGATTGTACGAGGGCGGCGTCGGCCTGCAGTTCGCCGTCGATATTGAGATCCGGCATTCGGACGCGAACGGTTTTTGTAGCCTCGATGATCTTGTCCAAAGACGCGTGTTTTGCACTTCCTTTTGTTGAGAACGATAGCATCGCAACACGCGGTTCGACTTGTAATAACGCACGACACGAATCAGCAGAAGCGATCGCGATCTCGGCTAATTCGCCCGCATCAGGATCAATGACGACACCGCAATCGGCGTAGATCATTGCTCCATTTGCTCCAAATTTCTTGTCAGGAACAACCATTAAGAAGAAGCTCGAAACGGTCTTCATACCCTGCCGTACTCCGATGCACCGCAAAGCCGCAGCGACCGTGTGCGCCGTCGTATTTGTCGCACCGGCGACCGAGCCGTCGGCCTTGCCTTCGCGGACCATTAGGTTGCCAAAATAGAGGGGGTCTTTTACAGCCTGTTCGGCTTCCTCGAGCGTTACGCCTTTGGCACGGCGGATTTGATGATAGAGCGTAGCAAATTTGGCAAAATCAGCCGATTTTCGATGATCGAGTATCTCGACACCGTTGAGGTTGGCTCCGGCCTGAGCGGCGGCTTCGCGGACCTTCTCCTCGCTGCCGAGGATCGTGATCTTCGCGATGCCGTCACGCGAACAGATCGCGGCGGCCTCGACCGTACGGACATCTTCGCCCTCGGGCAAAATAATATGTTGTTTATCGGCGGCGGCTCGCTGTCTGATCTGCTGCAATATCATAGGTCTAGTATTCGAATTTAACATACAACCAAAAATCGCGGAACTTGCACAAAGCACAGGTTGTTTTTAAACTGAACGTAATACGGGTGAGCGAGAATAAATTATGAGCAAACGCATCGAGACCAAATCGAAACTGAAACGCCGTGAAAAATCCGAACTGAAAGGCCGGATGCACAGCTTTTTGATGTTCCTGCCGAACATGGTTATGCTGCTCGGTCGCCTGCTAAAGGACAGCCGCGTGCCGATCGCTGAGAAGGCATTGTTCGCAGCCGCGATTGTATACGTTATTTCTCCGCTCGATTTTATTCCCGACATTTTTCCGTTTATCGGTCAGGTCGATGATATTTACGTCGTAGCTCTGGTACTGCTCCGCCTGGTCAATCGGTCGGACGAATCGGTCGTTCGCGAACATTGGTCCGGCGGCGGCGACATTGTCGCGCTTTCCGATTCGATCGCGGGCATCGCCCCTAAATTACTGCCCAAACGTGTTTCGCGTGTTCTCACGGCCCGTGTCGAGCTTGCTCCGGCGGGCCAAATATTGCGGAGCGTTACGAATAAAAACGAGGCAATCGTCCGCGAGATTCCGCCGGACGATCGTCTGGATATCGAATCGGCATCCGCACTGCCAAATTAATTGCGGCTCGCGCCGTATTTTCTTCTGGATTTTCGCGTGCTTTACAACTGTATCTACCGCAAGCTCGTTATAAAAAATCTATTAAAGAAATTGACGCGTCGGCACGGATTTTCGATATAATTATACGTTAGTTGAGAATCCGTTAGTCGCAAATTTTATGTTCGAACGCTACACCGAAAGGTCTCGCCGGGTCATCTTTTTCGCTCGTTACGAAGCGCTCCAATACGGTTCGCAGGTCATCGCACCCGAACATATCCTGCTGGGATTGATGCGCGAGGACAAAAATCTCTCCGCGAGGTTCTTTCCCTTTCGACATGCATTGACGGTCGATACGATCCGCCGTGATGTAGAAGAACGTATCGTCCTCAAGGAACGGATTCCGCAATCGTCCGAACTTCACCTTTCAGCTATCACCAAACGCATTCTCTTTTACGCCAACGAAGAAAGCCGCCAGCTCAAGAATCGGCACATTGGCCCGGAGCATCTCCTACTGGGCCTGGTTCGGGAAGAGAAATCTATTGCGGCAGAAATACTGTTTGGTTACGGTCTGCGCCTCCACGACGTTCGCGACGAGATGACGCGACAGGCTGGTGTGCCAGGCGTTTTTGCTCCGGCGAAAGACAACAGCAAGACGCCGAGCCTTGCGGAATTTACACGCGACCTTACCGTCGAAGCTTCAGATGGAAGGCTCGATCCGCTGATCGGCCGCGAGCCTGAAACCGAGCGTTTGATCGAAATTCTCTGCCGCCGCACCAAGAATAATCCGGTCCTCATCGGCGAATCGGGTGTCGGCAAGACCGCGATCATCGAGGGCCTTGCCCAGCGTATCGTCGACCGAAACGTACCGAGTTTTCTCGAAAACAAACGCATTCTCTCGCTTGATCTTTCGCTGATCGTTGCGGGGACGAAATACCGTGGCCAGTTCGAGGAACGCCTTAAAAAAATCATGGCCGAGCTGCGTGAGAACGAGGATTGCATTGTCTTTATCGACGAACTCCACACGCTCGTGGGTGCTGGCAGCGCCGAAGGAACGCTCGATGCGGCGAATATATTAAAACCCGCGCTTTCACGCGGCGAAATCCAATGTATCGGGGCGACGACGCCTTCGGAATATCGCAAGACCATAGAAAAGGACCGTGCTCTCGAACGCCGTTTCCAGGCTGTCAAGGTCGATCCGCCGAACGAGGCCGAGGCACTTACGATCATTAAGGGAATCGTCGAGCGGTACGAGGCATTTCACCAAATTCGTTACTCGCAAGACGCTCTCGTTGCTGCCGTTCAGCAATCTAATCGCTATATCGCTGACCGGTTTTTGCCGGACAAAGCTATCGACGTTCTGGACGAAGCGGGAGCCCGTGCGAAGCTGCGGTATCAGCACGAAAATCGGGGCGAGCCTTCGTGGAAAGAGACTGTTGAGAACTGGAAACGCGTTGCCGCAAACGAAGATCAGTTGATCTCGTATGAACTGCAAACGCTCGAAGATTCGTTCTTTGCGGTCGAGGTAACTCGTGACGATGTCGAGGAAGTGATCGCCCGATGGACGGGAATTCCGGTCGCGTCGATCAAGCAGGAAGAGGCTCAAAAGCTAATGAAGATCGAGTCGGCACTGCACGAACGGATCGTGTCGCAGCGTCCGGCCATCTCGGCTCTGGCCCGTGCAATCAGGCGTTCGCGTGCGGGGCTCAAGAATCCGAGCCGGCCTGTTGGATCGTTCCTTTTCCTTGGCCCGACCGGCGTTGGAAAGACCGAGGTAGCCCGCAGCCTGGCTGAATTTCTGTTCGGATCGGAACGCTCGCTCATCCGTTTTGATATGAGCGAATTCATGGAAAAGCACTCGGTGTCGAAATTTATCGGCTCGCCTCCGGGATATGTGGGCCACGAGGAAGGCGGACAGTTGACTGAGAAATTGCGGCGTTCGCCTTACGCGGTCGTGCTGTTTGACGAAGTCGAAAAGGCACATCCGGACCTATTTAACGTACTGCTGCAGGTCTTTGAAGACGGCGTTTTGACCGATGCGTTGGGACAAACGGTCGATTGCAAACACGCGATCTTTATCATGACCTCGAACCTTGGGGCACGCGTTATTCAGAAGAGCGGCACCCTGGGTTTTCAGGCAAATGCATCAGCTTCGCGTGACAAACTCGAAGATCAGGTAATGGCAATCGTCCGCCAGACATTTGCACCGGAATTTATCAATCGTTTGGACGAGATCGTACTGTTTGACGAACTCAATGATGCGGCCTTGCTTGAGATCATCGACCTACAGGTTGGCCGTTTGAACACAATTCTCGACAGCCGCCAGCTCAAGATCAGCCTGACGACAGACGCGAAACAGTGGCTCATTGATCGAACCTGTGCGGACCGGAAATATGGTGCAAGGCCGCTGAAACGGGCTCTTCAGAAATATATCGAGGACGAACTGTCCGAAGGTTTGCTGCAGGGCGATGTCAATGAAGACACCTCCGTCGAGGTATTCCTCGACGGCGAGCGCCTCTCGTACCGGACACTCGCGGCAGAACAGACCGAAAAGGAGCTCTCTCAAAAAGCCTAGATCAACAAGATGTACCGCCGCTCAAAATTTAACGAGGTTCTGCTCGAAATACGCAAAGAGATGTCCGCCGAGGCTGACTTCGACGTAAATCTGTTTGCCGAAATGGTCCGCTCGGGCAGCGCGTCCGTCACAGCAAAAGACCGAAAGAAACTGCTGACCGTCGAAGCCAAGAAAAGGGCCCATGACGAGATCGCCGTCATCAAAATCACAACCGAACTAATTCCCGAAGGCTAGTTTCGCACTTCTTATTTCGTGCTATTTAGTGCTATTTCGTGGTTCCGCTCTTAAAGGCTTAACCACGAAACTTCACGAAAGGAGCAGAAGCAAAATCCTGTTAACCTTGTAGATGCAACGCAGAATTGATTTAATAGCGCATCGATGCTTCGTTATCTGATCTCAATTATTTTTGTTTGTGTAGTGATCGCCGCCTCGGGCGCGATCTATTTTCCAAACTACTGGGTGCATCGATACGATGACCTGATCGAGCGGCAGGCCCGTGTTTATCGCATCGACGCAAAGCTCGTCTGGAGCATCATCTACGAAGAGACCAATTTCCGTGCCTGGAAGATCGGGGCCGACGAAGAGGTCGGCCTAATGCAGGTGACTCCCGCGGTGGCCCGCGAATGGGCCAAGGAAACGGGGCTCAAGGAATTTGAAAAGCAGACTGGCGAGAACGTCAACGCGTTCCTCGCTGACCCCGAACGCAACATTCAGGTCGGCTGCTGGTACTACGAAAAGCTCCGCGAGCGATACCGTGACCGTCCAAGCGAAACGGCCATGACGCTCGCCGCCTACAACGCAGGCCCGAGCCGCGTCGAAGAATGGACACGAGAGGCCGAAACCTCGACGCTGTCCGAATCAGACTTTGTTTCGCGCATCGGCATCGCCTCAACAAAGAATTATGTATCTTCGATCCTCGCGCGGTACCGGTCCGTTCCGGAACAAAAATAACGACAACAAAATATTTTTACGCGAAACCCGATGCCGATCCCAACACTAGTTCTAAAACTGATGTGGGCAAGTCACGGTGCCGGCTTTGGGTTGCTTTCCGGGGCGGTTCTCGGTGCGACCGAAATTCGCGCTCAGGGAGATCGGTGTGCTCGCCGGCATTGTCGCGGCCGTGGGCCTGATCTTCAAATTCAAGTCGAACAGATCGGCCCTCACAGCCCCAACCATCATATCCACTGCCGATGCGGTACTTACCTTTATTCTGATACGATCCTGGACGCCTATGATATGCGGTAAACATCAGAACCTTATCTTTACACCGCCATTGAATATTCGGCCCTCGGTGTGCGTGTAAAGCTCGGCAAAGGTCGGGTTTTGGTGCGAACCCGTGACGACCTGGCCGTAACGGCTTTGCCGGACGTCCGTCAGATTTTCGGCGTTGATAAAGAGGCTGTATTTGCCGAATGTCCTCTCACCAAACAACCCAATTTCAGCCGTCGAGCGGGTGAGCGATCGGTCATCAATCGTCTGGCGGCTGCCGTAGTAAAACTCGACTCCGGTCTTGAAACTCTCGTGCTTTTCAAAGACAAGAGATGAGTTGATCTTATGCCTCGGCAACAGAGTCAGCGTTCGGTCGCCGGTGAGATAACCTGCCTTGGCGTCTGTAAATGTATAGCCGATAAAGAGTTTCGCAATGTCGTAGCCGAGACGTGCGTTTGTCTCAAAACCTCTACTGATCACGGGCGAAGCGGCGTTGCTGAAACGATATACGTTATTCAAATCGGGCCGGAGAATGATCGGATTGGTGATCTCGGTGTAAAAGAACATCTGGTTGACCGAATAGCTAAATTTCTCGCCGATCGTATTGCGGTAATTAATGTCAAACGTCCCTCCCTTGCTTTGCTCAGCCTTGAGCGTCTTTCCAACCGGAGCGACGCTGCGAAAGAGGCGTTCCTCCGCTTCCCCAGTAAACATCGTCGGCGTTTTGTAACCGAGCCCGAACCCAACACGCGTCGTCAGTTGCTCGCTGAATCTATACAAAACCGAGACACGCGGCAGGGCGAAGGTGCCGTAAGTTTTGGTGTGATCGACGCGAAAACCTGCTTCGAGTGAGAATTTATCGGTAAGATCAACTGTATCTTGAATAAACAATCCAATGCTCGAACGGGTCTCGTTGCGCGGAACGGCGAGATTTGCCGTCTCCTCCCGAAACTGATCATAAACACCGCTTCCGCCAAATACGACAGCGTGTTTCCCGAACGCCCTCGCGTATGACACGTCGCTGTAGGAATTGAACTGACTGCCGTCGAAGGCATAATTCTGAGTAGTCAGATCGCGTTTGAAAAACGCCAAGCTCTGCTTCACAAACAATCGGCCTCCGTCAGCGAACTCTCTGTTTAGATTGAACGTCGTGATGTTTCGAAAGCTCTTGTTCTGCTCGAAATATTGATGAAAACCGTCCGAACGGCCCTTCAATACAAACGTGTCGCCGCCCAATCGGTCCTGATACGAGGTCGAATTGCCGACGGTCAGCGTCGTCTTTTTGTCGATGTAAAATATCAATTTCGGGCTGATTGCGAATGAATGCGTTCGCGGTAATTCGGTAAAATCGTCGTCGTCCACGTCGTACGCCTTCTGATAATTCGCCGAGCCGAGCAATGTGTAGCCAACGCGCGAATATTTGCGAGAATGGAACACGGAAAAGTCAGTCCCGAGAGCCGATGTTTGATTAAAGATTAGCGTCGTTACGGCCTTTTCTTCGGGATCTTTCGTAACAAAATTGACAACACCGGCGATCGCGTCACCGCCGAATAAAGTTGCCGCCGGGCCCTTGATTACCTCGACCTGTTTTAGATCGAGCGGCGGAATTTCGAGGATGCTCAGGCTGCCTGAGAAGCCTCCGAACGCAGGAAAACCGTCCTTGAGAATTTGCGTATAACGCCCGTCCAACCCTTGGATTCGAACGCTCTGAGTGTTCGAGGTCGCCGACGTTTGCTGCACCTGAATGCCGGTGCTCTCGTGTAGCACCATCGAAACATTACCGGGCCGCATACTGATCTTTTCGTCGATCTCTTCTTCGTCGATCGCCTCGACGCGCGAGGGCTCGGCGTCGATCTCGCGGCCAGTTCGCGTCGAAGTGATCGTCACCTCGCCAACGTCGTTGTTGATCTCGAGTAGAACCGTCCGTTCGCTCGTATCAGCGAGTGGAAATGAAAGTTTGAGTTCCACCGTTTCAAATCCGGGCGAAAATATCTCGATCGTCTGTTCACCGTCTACGATATTTTTGAGTTCGACACTGCCATTTGCGTTGGTTGTCGCCGTGATCTCGGTGTCCTTGACGCTGACCGTCGCTTCCTTAATACTTTCCTTCGTGTCCTTGTTTTGAACGTAAATCTTCAACGTATTACCCGTTTGGGCGAACACCGTCTGTGCCGTCAAAACTACGGCGAATAATAAAATTGTCTTGTACATACTGCTCCTAAGAGTTTAACCAAAAAACATCCGAGCCGTTGCTCATTGAACAGGCGAGGGCAAAAATGGGCGCGTTTATGCTGGTTAGTTAAACTTTCGGCGGTTGCCAAATGGAGTCAAAATGATTTGCAGTGTAAGGATTTTCGTAGCCGACGCGCGTTTGAACGGACATCTCACGAACGGCCTGCCGAGACGCCTTGATCGTAAAGACCTGATTCGCCATCGGATGACTGCAACACGAACAAATACAGAACTGCGAACATTCTTCGCCAGCCGTTTCCGTCGCCGAGCCGTTACTAATACTAGAAACAACGGTCTGGTTGCTATCGCTGTTGGTGACTGGGAATATCTCGTCGCAAGGCTGCGTCAACAGCCCGACCACGCAAACAATAAAAATAAAGCTAAATGCCCGCACAGTCTTTATTATACGTTAAACCTAAAATCCACCACATCGCCGTCTTGCATGATGTATTCTTTGCCTTCGAGACGGGCGAGGCCTTTTTCGCTGGCGGCTTTGCGTGAACCGCAGGCGACGAGGTCGTCGTAGCCGATGATCTCGGCCCGGATGAAGCCGCGTTCGATGTCGGTGTGGATCTCACCGGCGGCGGCCGGGGCTTTGGTGCCGATGGGAATGGTCCAGGCACGCACTTCTTTTTCGCCTGCGGTCAGGAACGACATCAGGCCGAGCATGTGATAGGCGGCTTTGATCAGTTCGTCGACGCCGGAGGATGAGAGGCCGAGGTCTTTGAGATAGTCGGCTCGGTCGGCGGGGTCGAGAGCGACGAGTTCTGCTTCGAG
>JANLTF010000023.1:0-1811 GCA_031362825.1 Acidobacteriota bacterium
TGTTTCACGCGGAACAAACCTCAGATACCAACTTGTCATCAAATAGCCGTCCAACTGATAATAACGGTGGAAGGCTATGGTGCAATTTTTAAGAAAACTCGTTCCCTTTATTCTGACGGCAACGCTCGTAACAACAGCCGCTGTCGCTCAGACGAAAAAGAAGCCTGTCGTTAAGAAACCGGCAGTCCAGCCTGTCGTCCTAAAGCCCCAAACGACGCCCGAACCGACGCCTGAGAACAAAGCAAAAAAGAACGAGCGTCCGGCGGCGGCTGATCAAACTCCAAAAATCCCAGCCTTTACGCCTGTCTATTTTTACGAATACGAACGTCCCGGATTCCTCGTCGGCAAGATATGGATCGAGCATGATGAGAGCGGAAAAGGGAAGATCACTTTTCAAAAGCAGGAATTTGACGAGATGATCACCGACCCGATCGAGCTTTCCCCCGGCACGATGGAGAAGCTGAAAGCGGCGTTCGCGAATCTCAATTTTCTCGATTCGACCGAGAGCTATCAATACGAAAAAGACTACCCGCATATGGGCAATATCGCGATAACTGTCAAGAAAGACGGCAAAGCGCGAACCGCGAAATACAATTGGACGCTCAATAAAGACGCCAAACAGCTCATGGAAACATATCGCGGCGTCGGCCAGGAATACGTCTGGCGGTTTGAGGTAAACCTCGCGATGGAGATGCAGCCGCTGCAAACCCCCAGCCTTATGGACGAGATCACGATCTATGTGAACCGAAACGAGATACCCGATCCGCCGCATCTAATTCCGATCTTAACCAAACTCTCGTCGGACGAACGCATGCCCCTAATGGCCCGCAACCGAGCCGCAAAATTGATAAAAGAGATCAAGAAAAAGGCCGAAAAGGATTAAGGAATTAGCCGATAAAGAGTAAGACGGTAACCTTTCCAGAACTCGCAAAGACATCGGCTCGAATGGCAAAAAAGCAACTGACAGTCTGAGATTTTGCTAAAGGCGGCTCGGTGAAACTTGAATATCTCACCGAGCCGTGTTCGTCGCATCCAATTCGTGATTTCGTGCATCTAGCCGAAACATAGTACTCAAACCGGGTGCGGGGTTTTCAACGAATGTAGCTATTCGGTATCGGATAATCGCCAAAAAGTCCGAACTGGTAGAACCACAAAACATTAGTTGCCGACCGGTTAACAAACCAGTGGTTACCCAGCGGACGAAAAACGGCGGCATCAAAGTGACCGTCGCCGTCGTAATCGCCGGGCACCGGAAAATCGCCGGGCGAGCCAAACCGGAATGAGAATTTCGACGAATCTTCGCTTCGGCGAATGTGCCATTCGCCGGTCAAATTTCGCCACAGCGCGACATCGGCTTTTCCGTCCCTTGTGAAATCGCCGGGCACCGGCTTGTCGGTTGATTCACCGAATTGAAAGCTGACATCGCCAGCCGTTGAACGCTTCAACCACCATTCGGCTGGTACCCCACCGCCTGGCCCGGGGCGGAACACGGCAATGTCGGCTTTTCCGTCGCCGTCGTAATCTGCCGGAGCCGGCTTATCACCCGCCTTTCCGAACGATTGTATCTTCAAGCCGGTCAATGATTCTTGGATCCACCATTGGGGGCCGCCGCCGCCGGGGGGGGCCTCTCGAAAGACTGCGATGTCTGCTTTCCCGTCGCCGTCGTAATCCGCAGGAACCGGAACGTCGCCCAATAGTCCAAATCGGAAGGTGAAAGAAGAAAAGTTCTCACTTCGTTGAATCCACCAGTCCTGCGTAGTCGGCCGCCAAATGGCAACGTCGGTCTTGCCGTCGCCGGTATAATCTGCTGG
>JANLTF010000027.1:0-4992 GCA_031362825.1 Acidobacteriota bacterium
ATTCAGCCGGCATCCGGTGCCGTTTTGAATGACGATAGTTCGCTGGCACCACTGCTTCGCGTCGTTGAACTCGGCATGGACGTCGTTGCCCTTCGCGAAAAGGACAAATCGACGCCGACCGAGCAGGACGCGAGCCCGTACACGTCAAACAGCCTGATGCCCGGCTTTATTCACTCTTCGCCGGCGATGACCTCACTTGTCGAGGAAGTTTACAAGATCCGCTCCTCCGATGTAACTGTCCTCGTCACCGGCGAATCGGGCACCGGTAAGGAGCTCGTGTCGCGTGCGATCCACACGATCTCGAACCGCAAAGACAAGATCTTCGTCCCGTTCAACTGCACCGCCGTGCCGAAAGAACTCGCCGAAGGGCATCTGTTCGGTTACAAAAAAGGCGCGTTCACAGGGGCCGTTCAGGATTCGCCCGGAACGATCCGCACGGCTGACGGCGGCACACTGTTCCTCGATGAGGTCGGAGATCTGCCGCTCGATGTTCAGCCAAAATTGCTACGCTTTTTGCAGGAAGGCGAGATTCAGCCGCTCGGCGACAAAAAACCTCTCAAGGTCGATGTTCGCATCATCGCCGCGACCAACATGCCGCTCGAGGAAAAGGTCGCCGACGGCACATTTCGCGAGGATCTGTATTACCGCCTCAACGTCATTCGCCTCCGCGTACCGCCGCTTCGCGAACGCCGCAGCGAGATACCGCCGATCGTCAATTATTACATCAACCACTATTCGGCGAGATTTACTAAGCGAAATATCACCTTCACGCCGCAGACGGTCGACTTGCTGATGGTCTGCAGTTGGGACGGCAACGTCCGCCAGCTCTGCAACGAGATCCAACGCGTCATCGCCCGTGCGGTCGATAACGAGGTCATCACGCCCGATCACCTCTCACCCGAACTAAAACGCAGCTCACAGCCCCTGACGCCGTTCGGTAATAACGAAACGGCGCGTCCAATCGCGAGCTACGACGGAGCGTTTTCCCCGTTCACAAACATCGCAGAAGGCGGCACCCTCGAAGACGCCGTCTCCGAACTAGAAATGCAGCTCATCCGCGCATCCCTCGCCCGCCACAGCTGGAACATCTCCCGCGTAGCCAACGAACTAGGCCTGACCCGCCGCGGGCTTTATCTAAAATTGTCGAGATATGGGATAGAAAAGGCGGCTTAGTGAATTTCGCTTATCGCGCACTCTATTAAGAAGCAACTGACGCGTTTGGAAAATAGAAGAGAGTATTGGTTCCTTGGACGAAACAATACCACCATTCCTACCCTAACCAAACATTTTCCCCGGATTCAAAATGCCGTTCGGGTCAAATACTTTTTTGATCGCTTTCATTATTTCGAGGGTTGGTTTATCAAGGGCGTAGCTGAGGTATTGTGATTTGACGTAGCCGATGCCGTGTTCGCCGGAGATGGTGCCGCCGAGGGCGACGGAGAGTTGGAAGGTTTCAGAGACGCATTCGCGGGCTCTGGAGATGGCAGCGGGGTCCTCGCGGTCGATGACGAAATTGACGTGGATATTGCCGTCGCCGGCGTGGCCGAAATTGGCGACGAATGTGTTGTGCCGTTTGCCGATCTGTTCGATCTCGGCGACGAGTTCCGGCACTTTGGAACGCGGGACGACGACGTCCTCGTTTATCTTGAGCGTGCCGTATTTCATCAGGCTGGGCGAGATCGCACGGCGGACGTCCCAGAGTTTGTCTTCGTCCTCTCTTGACTTGGCTCGTAGGATATCGAAGCCGCCGTTTTCGCCGATGATGCGTTCGATGAGACGAGCGTTTTTGGCCACCTCTTCTTTGGAGCCATCGACCGCGACGAGCAGGATCGCCTCGGCATCTTTTGAGAGGCCGAATGCAAAATTCTCTTCGACCGCAGCGACGCAAAATTTGTCAATGACCTCCATCGCCATCGGGAGCAACCCGTGCGGGGTAAATTTGGTCAGCACCTTACAGGCGGCTTCCATCGAGTAAAAATTAGCACGCACGGTCGATGTCACCTCGGGCATCGGGAGCAGTTTGAGCGTTGCCTCGGTGATGATCCCGAGCATTCCCTCGCTGCCGCACATCAGGCCTGTTAGGTCGAATCCGACGACGTTCTTGACCGTCTTTCCGCCGGTTCGGATCACTTCGCCTGTGGCTGTTACGACTTCGAGGCCGAGAACGTGATGCTTGGTCACGCCGTATTTTGGCGTCCGCATGCCGCCGGCATTTTCCGCAATATTGCCGCCGATAAAGCTGTCTTTGTAGCTCGCCGGATCGGGAGCGAACATGAGGCCGTGCTTCTCGACGGCTTGCTGCAACGCGTAGGTCGTAATTCCCGGCTGACAGATCGCATACAGATCATCGACGTTGATCTCGATGATCTTGTTCATCCGATCCGTGCCGATAACAATGCCGCCATCGACCGGAACCGCTCCGCCCGTATACCCAACGCCACCGCCGCGGGCCGTCACCGGAAACAAATGCTCATTGGCAAGTTTCAATATATCGACCATCTGAGCCGTAGATTCGGGAAAAACAACGGCCTCGGGAGGAAATTTTTCCTTGACTGCATCAGCCCCATACGGCTCGACACGCTCCGGATCGACAACAACATTCTCGCCACCAACGATCTCAGCTAACCGAGCCAAGACCTCAGGCTTCGACGCTGTCGTCGTCTTGCGACCGGTTGAATTGAAGTGTATCGATTCGAACATTGATCCATTAATGCTTACAACCACGGCGCAACGCGAAGCCCCGGGACCCGTTCAAACTCTCGGATGTTTAACGTAGCTATAGCAAGCCCTCTTGCAGTGCAGGTGGCCGCAATCCACGCATCATTCATTCCGATCATATTTCCTTTCGCTGCAAGAGTCGCCCATATGCGTGCGTGTTCCGTAGAGATTTCAAGGTCGATCGGCAGAACCGGCATTAGGTCAAGGAGACCGGAAATAAACCTCGATCTTCGCTCGCGAATTATCGGCGTCGTCGCACGATGAAGACCATGTAACATCTCGCTCACGGTTACTACAGAAAGAAATATGTCGTCATTGTAAGATCGCGAGATCGTTTCGAGATCGGTCGAGCCACGCTCGGCCGCAACCAAAACGCTCGTGTCTATTAACGTTCCCATGGATCGTAGTCCTCAACAGGAACCGAACGCCGGGCTTCTTCAACGTCTTTTGCAAATTGTTCGACATCGTCGGGGTGCAAATGAGGGCCATCGGCAAAGAACTTGGCCAGATCTGTGATCTTAGCCACCTTCTTCGGTGGGTTTATCTCGGCCATCACCTTTTTTCCTCGAATCACTGTGAAGCTTTCACCTCGGTACGCCACTCGATTCATGAGATCTGCTAAGCTTCGCGACATTTCGGTAATGGTAATTGTTTTCGACATGACAACAACCTCCAAAAATCAGATTATCATATAATATGATTTTCAGATATCAAAATAACCTTCCAGGCCCAAATTGCTGACAAATTTACCACATACCGTTGCTGTGCGAACGATGCGGAAAAGAAGCCTGCTATCAATATGAGAACAAAAGAAAAGATCGATTTGGTACTGCACGTAATGTCGTAAAAACGAGATGACTTCTCAATGATACCCAAACCTCAAAAGATTTGTTAAACTCGCTCAAATTTCGAAAATTTCAAAACACCGCGACAGGAGCTGAAGATAATGAGCGAACAGGACAAGGAACTACTTCCATCCGACCCGTATGATCGTGAAATAGGTACCGATCTGGACGATAAGACACCGGACAAACCGAAAGGCATCCCGCTGCATACCAAGATCTTGATCGGGCTGCTGGTGGGCGTGATCGGCGGTCTCCTGGCGAATCAGGTTTGGGGCGGCGCTCACGAAAACGTCGCCTGGACGATCTCGAATATCACTCAACCGGTCGGAACATTGTTTCTCAATTTGCTTTTGATGATCGTGGTGCCGCTGGTGTTTTCGTCACTCGTTGTGGGCGTTTCGGGCATCGGAGATATTCGTAAACTCGGCCGTATCGGGCTTAAATCTTTTGCATATTGCGTAATAATCTCGGCCATTTCGGTAGTGATCGGCCTCGGTCTCGCAAATACGATCCGCCCCGGCGAACGCATCAGTCCTGAGATCGCCACGCAGCTAAAAGAAAAGTTCAGCAGCGGCGCCAAGACGGCAACAGAGGCGCAGGTAAAGGCGGCAGAAGCAGCAAAGAGTGATTCTGCGCTCATGCAGGCCGTGAAAACGATCGTGCCAAAAAGCGTATTTAACTCGATCGCCGGCGAGAATCCGAACATGCTGCACATCATGTTCTTTGCCCTGATCGTCGGCATTGCTATTACTCTATTGCCCGCGCCGGTCTCGGCACCGTTTGTCAGTGTGATGGAATCGATCTTTGCGATCACGTCAAAGATAATCGATATCATTATGAAGTTCGCGCCGTATGCCGTGGCGTGTCTGATATTTAATAATATCGCGCAGTTCGGAATCGATCTGCTCGGGTCGCTGGCGTGGTTTGTGGTCACGGTGATGTTGGGCCTCGCCATACACTTCTTTGGCGTTTACTCCCTCTCGGTCTGGTTCCTGTCGCGAATCAATCCGATCGACTTCTTCCGGCGTGTCTGGACCGTCATCATCACTGCATTTTCGACCAGCTCGTCAAACGCAACGCTGCCGACGGCTTTACGGGTTTCCGAAGAAAATCTTGGTGTTCCGAAAGAAATTAACAGCTTTGTGTTAACGGTCGGAGCGACCGCGAACCAAAACGGTACGGCTCTATATGAGGGCGTGACGGTTCTATTCCTAGCCCAACTTGCCGGCGTTGACCTTACGCTTAGCGTTCAGTTAATGGTCGTGTACTTGGCTATTCTCGGAGGCATCGGCACGGCGGGCGTGCCCTCAGGCTCGATACCATTTATTATCGGTATTCTTGCCATGATCGGCATCGATCCGGCGTTGATCGCGATCATTCTCGGTGTCGATCGAATACTAGATATGTGCCGCACGACGCTGAATGTCGT
>JANLTF010000039.1:0-9137 GCA_031362825.1 Acidobacteriota bacterium
GGCTCTGACGCCGACATTGTCATCTTTAACCCCGACACAGAACACGTCTTCGGAGTCGAGCACGAACACATGAATGTCGATTACAGTTCTTATGAAGGGTGGAAGGTAAAAGGCAAAGTCGAAACCGTCCTCTCACGCGGCCGTGTTGTCATCCAAAATGGCGAGCACAAAGGAAAGATGGGCGACGGGCAGTTCCTAAAACGCGGCGAATGTGTGAAGGTCTAATTCTGAATGGGAATTTTATGAAACAAAAAATATTGACGGTTCTATTGCATATCGTGTTAATGGTAGTGGCAAATATCATTTGTCTGGCGCAGGTTCAATGGAAGGTTGGTGACAAGGTAGAAATACCAAACCTATCAAAGGAATGGAAGCCGGGAACCATCATTGGCGTTTTGAATGAAGATGGAAAGACCTTTTTTCGCGTACAGCTTGATGACGCTAACGCGCCGAATGTCTACTTTAATCACACACTTGCCGGGGACATCCGTTCGAGGGGCGGCGAGAAGGCCGGGCCAACTGCTATTGGCCAACCGCAGACGGGCGGGGTTGTAGCTGTTGGAGGTTCGTTCAAAGTTGGCGACCGCGTTGATACGTTTTACGACGAAAATCGCGGTCATAATCGCGGAACGATTATCGAAGTCGGCGACCGCAAATATAAAGTTCACTATACAGGATGCACCAAAACATTTGACGAATGGGTTGACGCTTCGCTCGTCCGCACGCCGGCCACGATTTCTGCCGCCGCGCCGGAAATAAAATTTTTGTTCGGGCGATGGCGGCTGACGGAGGTAGCGGTGGGCGGTAACTTTGTAGCTTGGGGTAAGGCACCCGGACTCCAGATCAACGCGGATGGCTCCTATATCTGGTATCAAGGAGCAGGCAAGCAGCCGGTAAAAGGAACTTGGGCGACCGACGCGAAGGTGCCGAAACTGAATGAGGGAACACCAAAATTCGATGGCGTGATCGTAAAAGATGAGGTCGGTCAGGAATGGAAGGCCTTTCGGTGGGTAGTCAAGGGTGATACCAAAGACCACATCGAGATCGACCGAATGTGTTTAGGTATCAGCCAAGTTGGCAACCGATTTTGAACTTGCCCACACGATTATTCGTCCTACGAAGGCTGGAAAGTAACGGGCAAGGTCGAGACTGTCCTGTCACGCGGAAAGGTCGTTATCCAAAACGGCGAGCACACCGGCAAACAAGGCGATGGACAGTTCTTGAAACGCGGAACATGTGTTAACTTATAGCATCAAAAAAGATCTACGAATATCATGGGCGAAGGAATAGAGTTCGGCTCGTCAATCGGGCATTACCGTATTGTTTCCAAGATCGGCGCGGGCGGGATGGTCGAGGTTTATCTCGCGGAAGACGACGACTATCACCGATCTCGTCCAAAACCGCGCAAACGGTTACGCATGGGCGAAAGGTAAATACCAAAACGCTGATATTTATTTTGCTCTTCGACCCAGTGGAGCATTTCTTTCGACGGCTAATGATCTCGCAAAATGGGACGCTGCCCTCTATACCGATAAGTTTTTGACCAAAGCGACCCGAGATCAGATGTGGACGCCGGTCAAACTGAATAATGGCGAGACATATCCATACGGTTTCGGTTGGCAGTTGGAACCGGCGGGAAATCATAGACAGGTTCGTCACGGCGGCTCTCTGCCCGGATTTCGAGCTGAGTTTACTAGATTAGTGGACGATAAGCTGTCGGTAATTGTACTGACAAATGGGGACGGTGCAAATGCCGCCTCGATAGCCGCAGGCATTGCAGATCGGTATATTCCTGACGTGCTTCCTAATCGATCGGTGGCAAAAGTCGATCCCAAAATATTTGATGCATTTGTCGGACAGTATCAGCCCAATCCGTCGAACCCTAACTTCATCGTCATAGTCACACGCGAAGGACGAAAGTTGATGGTGCAAGAAGGCGCGGACGCCGAGAAACAAGAATTGCTACCTGAGAGCGAAACAGACTACTTTATCGATGACGAACCATTGCTTACATACAGTTTTATAAAGGGCGAGAACGGACTAGTTACCGAACTTACCGTAATGCGTGGTAAGCAGCAATTGGCCAAGGCGAAAAAGACTAAGTAGGTGGCAAGTGTTTAAAGATCTTATCGCTGCACGTAATGATAAAGTTTGCGACAAAGCTTTTTAAGTACATTGCGATCGCGTTGGCAGTTGTACCACTTTCGATCGTTACGCACGAATTCGGCCATTTTGTCGTTTACAAGGCGTTCGGGGCGTCGAATGTTGTGTTGCACGCCTTTTCTGTTTCGGCGGAAAAGGAGGCTCTTAGTCCGCTTCAGATCGCTTTGGCTGCGATCACTGGGCCTGTCATAACTTACATCACTATAGCGGCGGCGATTTATTTAACTCGTAAGAAATACTTGCCGTTTTGGGTGATCGCAGGACTCGCTGCACCGATCGGGCGGATAGTGAACTTTATATATGTGTACTTTCGCGCGGCGGGCTACGACCCGAGTCCGAATTTCGACGAGTTTAACTTTAGCCGAAACGTCAGCATTGATCCGATCTGGCTTTCGGTCGTGACGATGGTTATTGTTCTAGCGACCTTTTTCATTTTTCTTCGAAAGGCGTGGCGTAATGGACGATTTCCCGAGGTCTTTACCATCGTAATTAGCTTAATTGCAGGGCTTCTAGTCTGGAGTCTATTGGGCGGAATTATTCTGCCCTAACAATAAAGGGTTAAGAGCCCAACGCGGCCTAATGCGGCGAGCACAAAGGGAAAACGGCTGACGGGCAATTTCTCAAACGCGGCGAGTGTGTTCGGAACTAGTTCGAGGAGTCTTGTTAGCTTCCGTATCGATCTCGATGTTGGCCCGGCAATGCCGGGCCGTCACCTAAAGTGCTAGTAGCTGGACCTTTTTGTGAATCCAGAGATGTTCCAGGGCGACTCGACATTTTTGAACAACCTTAGGGCGTCGAAAAACTGATCGGTACCGCCCGAGCCTGCCATTTTTGAGTCTTTCGAACCGGCGAGTTTTGAGTCTTTCGAGCCTGCCAATTTCGAGTCTTTCGATCCGGCAAGTTTGGAGTCCTTGGAACCCGCAAGTTTTGAATCTTTTGAACCCGCCAGCTTTGAATCTTTCGACCCAGCGAGTTTGGAGTCCTTGGAACCCGCAAGTTTCGAATCTTTTGAACCAGCCAGCTTTGAATCTTTCGACCCGGCCAATTTCGAGTCCTTTGAGCCAGCGAGTTTCGAATCCTTAGATCCAGCAAGTTTTGAGTCTTTTGAACCGGCCATTTTGGAGTCTTTCGAACCAGCGAGCTTCGATTCTTCCGCGCCGATTTCGGAAGCTTCCGAAGCGCCGTCGAGGTCAGGCTCGGCAAATCTAATGCCCGATTCATAGCGATATTTCGCGCCGGGTGCCGCGTCTTCTGTTAGTTCTTCCAATTTGCGTATCGCGACCTTGCCCAGATAGGTTTTAAGGAATCCGGACCAGATCAGGCTCCTGTCTACTGCATCTCTTGAGAACCATAGGCTCTCATAGTTCTTTTTAGAAACCTCGTACGCCAGGAGTGACCAGGGGAAGAAGACCGACATCCCGTTCGAGTATTGATACTCGCCCCCGCTGAAGCCGCTCAGAATGACGACGGAGCGGAGTTTGTCGAGCACTTCGCGGCACCTGTCCTGAACGTCGTTCAGGATGCCGCGGTTCGTGAAGCCCATTTCCTCGATCATCAAACCGACCTCGCGGTCGAGCAATTCGCAAAAATCACCGAGATCGACATTCTGATCGTACATGTAGGACTGGCATTTCCAATGCGCCTGCAGGATGACCCGCTCCATCTGCCGGTAAATAATGTCTTGTTCTGAGAAGCAAGCCACCAAAGTCTCGGCGAGGGCGTCAAACGAGTCGGCGAGATCGCCCATTTTGCTCATATCCCACGCAGCAAGATCGACCGAAACTCCGCCGACGGTGTAGGCATCTTGCGACTCGATAAAATCGCAGACGAATCGCTCGGCTACCACCGTAGGGTCTTCGCCAGCCTTTGTGTTGCGGGCCAAATTCCCAAGTATCTTCGCATATGTCCATCCCGCGGTCGGAACGCTGCCCTCCGACGCGATCATCGTCTTGGCGACGTAGTTAAACTGATAACCAACCTCGAGCATGCCCATCACGCATGAGTCGAATCCAAGGAGATCGAGTTTCTGGCCAGCAAGGACCTTGGTTTCGTGATCGATCTGGTCCTTTGGGATCTTGTTACGCCTAGCCTTTGCCAAGAGCTCTTTCTTAGTGCTGACGATGTCTTCAAGCGTAAAATAGAGGTCGCGCATCTTCATCGACTTGCCGGATGTCTCGTCACGAAACAGTCCCTTGTCCTGAAACCCGAGTGAGTGTCCCGAAAAGATCATCGCGTATCGATTTGCGCGCCGGCCGTAGCTGATCTCACCATTGTTTCCACGGACCTCGACCTTGTTAAGGCACCAATCGACAAAGTTTAGTATCGAGCGCCGGTCCGCCGCATTTTCGTTCTCTTTGGCAGGTACTTCATAGAGTTTGTCCGGAACCTTGTACGAACGGACGTAACGCGGCTCACCCGGCTCGGAAAAATCGCAATACAGCGTCGGTATTGAGGGAGAATTCCCGTCATAATACACGAACAGATTTGCGCTATTCTCGCCCTCACTGGCGACGCCTTTGATTTGCTCCATCGCATAGGCCATATCAACGGCGAGGTTATTGTCACCGGCCATATATACCATGATGGTCCACTCTTTTTGACTCATGTTCCTGGTCTCCTTCTCGACGAACGTGGTGGGGCGATGTTCAACTTTATCCTTATAAGCGACGCACGGGCAAGTTTAGGGTCAAGTGACATAAACTACTCGAGCCTTTGCCTGAGCCATGCCCTCGCGATCTGCCAATCCCGCTTTACCGTCTCTCGCGATACGCCAAGTATATCGGCCGTTTCGTCGAGAGTCATGCCGCCAAAGTATTTCAATTCAACGACCTGTGCCTGACGCTTATCAAAGGTGGCAAGATCGTTGAGAGCTTCATCGAGAGCCGCTAGGTCGACGTTACCGGTCTGTGCTGCGATGATCATTACTTCATCGAGGGGAATTTCCTCAGCCTTACCCCCGCGCCTCATCCTCGATCGTGCCCGGGCATGGTCAACCAGAATTCGGCGCATCGCCTGAGCCGCAACAGCGAAAAAGTGATTTCGATCTGCCCAGTCGATCTCGCCCTTACCGATCAGCTTGACGACCGCTTCGTGGACAAGTCCGGTTGTTTGTAGCGTGTGTCCCGGACGCTCGCCGCGAAGGTAGGCTGAAGCCCGTTGGCGAAGGTCTCTGTAAACGTAGTTGGTCAACTCAGAGAACGCGTTTTCGTCACCGCCCCGCCATTGACGCAGCAACTCGGTAATGGCGGGGGCGTCGCGGTCGGCCTCAGTCATATCGAAAATGATTGTAATCCCATCGTGCAAATATCCAGGCCGTTATGAGCCCGATCGGCTCGTTTTGTCGCTTATATTTTTGAGGAAGTGTTATTATTCATAAATTATCACCGATCTAAATGACGCCCAAACGCTGGAACAAGATAAAGGATCTATTTTCGTCGGCGCAGGATTGCCCTGAGGCCGAACGCGATGAATATTTGCTCGAGGCGTGTCACGGCGATGAAGAGCTTCGCTGTGAGGTTGAGAAGCTGCTGGCGGCGAGTCGGGACGACGACTTCTTAGCCAATTCGGCTGTCGAAGTCATCGCGAGCGTTTTCGAAGGCGATGTGACCGCCGCAATGGGGGTTTCGGGGAGTTCAGAGTCGTCACCCCGGCTTCGAGCCGGATCTTTGATAAATCAGCGATACGAGATCATAAGGATATTAGGCCGCGGCGGGATGGGCGAGGTTTACCTTGCGTCTGATTCCAGGATCAGCCGCAAGGTCGCTCTTAAAATACTTCATACCGACCTCGTTTCGAGCAAGGAGAGCTTGCGGCGATTTGCTCTTGAGGCTCAGGCTGTTTCTGCACTAAATCATCCGCATATAATGACGATCTATGAGTTCGACCATGCGGACGACGGATCGCTATTCATCGTTGCCGAATACATCGACGGCCAAACACTCAACCATCAGATCAGTGGGGGGCTAGCCCTCGACAAGGCTCTCGATATCGCAATGCAGGTCTCGTCGGCGCTTGCAGCCGCCCATGAGGCGGGCATTACTCACCGTGACATAAAGCCCGAGAATCTGATGCTTCGCCGCGACGGATATGTAAAGGTACTCGATTTTGGCCTTGCGAAGCTTACCCATCCCGATGATAAGGTGTCAGACTCGGGAGGTTCCGGTTCCGAAGATCCGACCATAGGCCTTCACAACACGAGGCCCGGAGCCGTGATGGGCACGGCCGCGTATATGTCGCCCGAGCAAGCTCGAGGGCTTCACGTAGATTCTCGAACGGACATTTGGAGCCTTGGCGTCGTGATCTACGAGATGCTGACCGGGAGACGACCTTTCCTAGGCGAGACATCTGCTGACACGATCGTTTCCGTTCTGCTTCGCGAACCGCCGCCTGTATCCTCGTTCGTTTCAAACCTGCCGCCCGAGGTCGATTGGATCGTCTCAAAAGCACTCTCGAAGGATGTGGAGGCACGCTACCAGACAGCAAACGAACTGCGTGCGGACCTTGACAGGATAAAACGTCGTGTTGAGGTCGACGAAACGCTCGGCCGTCGTTCGGGTGTGCTGGCCCAGGACGGCGTCGCCGCCCGGGCATCGATCGCCGTGCCGACATCTCCGGTCGCTGCGACACTTACCGACGGGGCTAAGACCGACAACGGGCAAGTGCGTCGCTCGTTGCTTAGCTTTGAGAAAGTAGTAACCGACGTCCGCGAACACAAAGTTCGCTTTGGCCTCATTGGGCTTTTGCTTGTCGCAGCGATCACGGCTGGCCTCTATCTTGGCCTCGGATCGATCGGCGGCGGGCGTATCGACTCTATCGCGGTTTTGCCGTTTGAAAATCTGAGCGGGGATCCTGATCTCGCGTATCTATCGGACGGACTGAGCGAGAGCCTGATCGACAAATTTGCGCAATTGCCGCAGCTAAAGGTGATCTCGCGGAGATCAAGCTTTAAGTTTCGTGGTAAAGAGGTCGACGTCCGGGATGTAGCAGGAAAGCTAGGCGTGCGTGCCGTCGTCACGGGCAGTGTCAACCGCGTCGGTGACGAGATTATTGTTCGCGTGGACGTGATCGACGCCCGCGAAAATCGACAGCTCGCGGGTGGACAGTTTCGCCGAAAGACGGGCGATCTCAATGGCCTGCAGAGCGAAATAGTTCAACTCACCGCTCGTAACCTAAATAGCGATCTGAACGGCGAGCAGACCAGACGACTTGCGGCTCCGAGCACTGAAAATTCAGAGGCGTTCCGTTATTATCTGTCAGCACTCGTGATCGAGGACGAAGACAAGAGCAGTCGGGAAAGATCCATAGCCCTGCTCGAAAGATCGATAGCTCTGGATCCGGGGTTTGCCCTTGCCTATGCCGAGTTGGCGTGGAACTACTGGTCGCTGGCAAATGCCGCCGATGATCCGGCTGACGTGATGCCAAAGTTGAAGGCGGCGGTCGAAAAGGCGCTCGAACTCGACCCTGACCTTTCACAGGCGCACGTCGCACGGGCGTTTCTCTACGAATACGATTTTGACTGGGCTGGCGCTGAGAAGGAGTACAGACGGGCGATCGAATTCAGCCCGAACTACGATTTTGCTCGAAACAACTACGCCTTCTTTCTCTCCGTGCTTGACCGCCACGACGAGGCTTTGACACAGCTTGAGGAGCAGCGCCTTCGCGATCCGCTGAATCAGCGAATGTGGCTATTGCAGAAGGGGATCGTTCAGGTACAGGCCCGCAAGTTTGACGAGGCTCTAGCGACCTACCGCGACGCCCACGCCGTCGATCCGTCTAAGGGTGTGCCTGATTTTGCTCTCGGATACTCCTATGGCGGGAAAGGAATGACAAACGAGGCGATCGACTATTATCGAAAGGCGGTTGCCGATCTTGGTGGTGAAGACAAATATAGTCAGCCACTCGTATATCTTGCCGCGACCTATGCAAGGCAGCCGGAGCGCCGGGCTGAGGCAAAGGCGTTACTTTCGAAGATCGAGGCAATGAACTCATACACTTCTCCGGCTCTACTGGCGGTGATCTATGCCGCACTTGGCGATAACGACAAGGCCATGGAGTTGCTTGAACGTGGCTATATCACCCGAGACCTCTTGCTCCGCTATATTCACACGGGCTACGAATATGACACCCTTCGCGGCGACCCGCGATTTACCGAACTTGAGAGGCGGTCTGGGTTGCGGTGATCGGATGGAAATGTCGTTACCCGAAACGTCAAACATACTGGAAAACAGGGCGATGGGCAATTCCTAAAACGCGGCGAGTGCGGGAAGGTGTAGGTGCCAACAAACGACAAATTTATCTTGAAGCTGATGGGCTTTCGCTACTGTCAGAGCAGCGGGTTTGTGACGTGCGTCCTACAAATAACTATCTAACCGTTTTAATCTCTCTAGAGGAGAATTTTTTTATCTATGGCAAGTTCTGCAAAAAACAGCAAATTCGTATATTTCTTCGGCGGCGGAAAGGCCGACGGAAATAAATCAATGAAGGATCTTTTGGGCGGCAAAGGGGCGAATTTAGCTGAGATGGCGGGCCATCCGAAACTAAAGCTGCCGGTTCCGCCCGGTTTTTCAGTAACGACCGAGGTTTGTACCTATCTGACGGCCCACAAAAAGACCTATCCAAAGACGCTTAAGGCCGAGGTCGAGGCATCGATGCTCCGGATGGAAAAGCTGACCGGCAAGAAATTTGGTGATGTAAAGAATCCGCTGCTGGTGTCGATCCGTTCGGGAGCGAGGCGATCGATGCCGGGGATGATGGAGACAGTACTGAACGTCGGGCTGAACGAAAAGACTATCAAGGGCCTGATCGAGCAAAGCGGGGACGAGCGGTTCGCATACGACGCTTACCGGCGATTGATCATGATGTACGCCGATGTCGTGATGGAAAAAGGTGCGGGGATCGAACCGAAAGGAGGCAAGGGCATTCGTAAGCAGCTTTATGAGAAGCTCGAAGCCGTAAAGGTGAAGCAGGGATACACG
>JANLTF010000070.1:0-3152 GCA_031362825.1 Acidobacteriota bacterium
GTCGAGAGGCGTGTGTGCTCGTTTTTGAGCTTAAATCCAGAGCGATTGCGTTCGCGATAGAAGCCAACAATGACCGCGATCAGCGTCACACCAAGCACGATAACCGCCGCATATCTGATGATCTGCGGCAGTTTTGCCCGGAATTGATACTGTTTTAGTTTTTCGGCCACGCTTTCCTAATTATCCGCTCTTAGATCTTCGACCACAAGTTGCAGCCGTTTGTTTCCCTGCCACGTATTGATCTCGGCAACGTAAGCTAATTCGATGCGTGTATTGGGTTTGAGCGTTTGCCCCTTTGATCTCTCAACGCCGTCCCACCAAACTGCTTCGAACGCCTGATTGTTGTCGCCGAGCAGTTTCAGCTTGAGGTGTTTGTCTTTCATCACAAATGGCTCGTCTCTTAGGATGAAGTCGCGGGTGACGAAGATCGGTTTGAGATTGCCTGCACCGAACGGCTCAAATCGGGAAAAGTCATCGACCAGATCAAGTGAGAGCGATGAACTCTTGACTAGAGCATCGATCAGCAATTCCGGCGTCCGCTCGTCAACTGGTATCTTCTCGTCCGTGTATTTGTCGAGCCTTTCCCGCAATTGTTCGATATTTTCGTGCTTAGCTTTCATGCCCGCCGCCGCGACATGGCCGCCGAATGATTCCAATAGATCGGAGACCGAACCGAGAGCCTCAAAGAGATCAAATCCTTTGACACTACGCGCGCTGCCTGTTGCAATACCGTCTTCAAGCGAAAATACGATCGTCGGTCTGTGGAATCTCTCGGCAACGCGAGAAGCGGCGAGACCGACGACACCTTTGTGCCAACCTTCGCCGGCAACCACAATAAAATGGGATTCCGGGAACGTTACTGCTTCGAGGATCGCTTTTGCAGTGACTTCCATCTGGACCTTTTGGCGTTCGCGATTGCGGGAATCAAGCAATGCCGCGATCTTCCTGGCGTCGCTAAAGTTGTCTGATTCTAGCAGTTCGACCACATGAGTCCCGACCTCCATTCGCCCGGCGGCATTAATACGCGGGCCGATTCGAAAGCCGATGTGCATACTCGTCATGTCAGAACGGCAATCGGTGACCTCCATCAGTGCTTTAAGACCCCAATTATCGGTTTTCGCAAGATCTATCAGCCCTAGGGCGACGATCGCACGATTCTCGCCAGTTAGGTTGACGACATCGGCGACGGTGCCGATCGCCGCGATCTTTAGCAGGCCCGGTATCTCAGGCTCAAGGCCGAATTCACGTAACAA
Source organism: Acidobacteriota bacterium (assembly GCA_031362825.1). Taxonomy (GTDB): domain Bacteria; phylum Acidobacteriota; class Blastocatellia; order Pyrinomonadales; family Pyrinomonadaceae; genus OLB17. The sequence goes on from JANLTF010000070.1 coordinate 1,254, forward strand.
TGCGTGTGCCAGTTTGAATGCAACACCGACGCCCGCGAGATTGTCGTCCGGATATTCGCTGTCAGGATGAAACGGGTTTATCAGCGCGACTGCAGGCGGCAAGACGGTGTCGCTTTTGATCTCGTGATGGTCGCAGATGATCGTGTCCATACCGATCTCTTTTGCACGGGCGACCTCGTCGAAGTTCGACGTTCCGGTATCGACGCTGACAAGCAACGTGTAGCCCTTTTCTCTCGCAGCGGCCAGAGGTTCGAAGTTGATACCGCGATTTTCGGTGAAGCGGTTTGTGATGTGGTAACTGGTCTCAAGCCCGAGTAACGAGAATGTCTTTCGCAACAAAACAGTGCCTGTCGTGCCGTCGACGTCGAGGTCGCCCCATATAAATACCTTTTCTTTATTCTGCACGGCCTTCTTTACGCGATCGACGGCCTCACGCATTCCGTGCATTAGAAATGGTTCGTGGAGATGTTCGGGCGAGGGATTGAGGAATTGAAATGCCTTCTCCGGCGTGTCGTGTCCGCGAGCGATCAGAAGCGCGGCGACCAGAGGCTTGACGCCGATCTCGGAGGCGAGTTTGTTTACCGCATCGGCATCGTGTTTTCGGATTGTCCAGCGCTTTTGCATAAAGGTTCAGAGTGCAAGCTTTAGCTTGTTCTTACTCCGCGAGGGACAGGCTAAAGCCTGCACTCTGAACTAATTCACTACCGGGCTGAGTACACCTTGCCACAGTAGAACGAGCAGCACAGTGCCGAGGATAATTCTATACACGATAAAGATCGCGGTCGAATTCTTGCGAAGGAAAGCGATCAGGAACCAGATCGAAAGATACCCAACGATCCCGGCAACGATAGTCCCGGCGATAAGTGGCACGAATGTCTCCGACGGTAAAATGTGAAGGGCCTTTCGCAACTCAAGTAAACCACTCGCGGTGATCGCGGGAATTGAAAGAAGAAATGAGAATCTTGCCGCGGTTTCTCGTTTCTCGCCGGCCAGCAAGCCGCCCATAATAGTCGAGCCCGAACGGCTGGCTCCGGGCATTAGAGCGAGAACCTGACAGAATCCGACGACGATCGCGTCCGTGATTCCGAGGTGCTTTATATCCTTACGTTGTTTACCTACAAACTCGGCGACGGTAAGAAGCAATGCCACAGCGATCAACATTATCGAGATGACCCAGAGATTCTTCGTGCCGGGGCCTTCGATAAAATCCTTGAAGATCAGCCCAACCGTACCGATGGGTATCGAACCAAGTATCACGAGCCAGCCGAGCCAGGATTCGTCCGACAGCCACATCGGCCTGACGCCATCGGTGCCCGAGAACCGCATCCCGCGTTTTCCGGTTAGCAGAGCAAAATGGTCACGCACAAACGCGGTGGAAATGCCCCAGATATCTGCGGCAAAATAGACAAAAACCGCCGCAAGCGTACCGAGCTGAATAACGGCCATCGTCGCGGTCGTCATGTGCGGGTCACCGCCGTAAATGCCGAGCCAGCGGCTCGCAAACACAAGATGCGCCGTCGAACTGATCGGAATAAACTCGGTCAGCCCCTGAACGATGCCTAGAATTATCGCTTGTAATAGATCCATGACGTGATGAAAAGCTATTGTGCGATATTCGAGGTATTGGCACAAGCCCGCACGATAGTAAGGGCATAACACGGGCGTTCGGAGAATCGGCGAATGCCGTGGAAAGTTGCAACTTTGCTTCTCGGCGGACGCCGATACTCCCACGTTGGTTGTAACGCCCTTACTCCGAAGACTCCGTGCGGGCTTGTGCCTCTTGAATATGCCATGAACTTAGTGCGGTCGCGGCTTGCCTGACCGAGAGAACGCCTTGCAATGTTCCGCCTCTTTTGTGGCATAGCCACAAAAGAGGGGTGCGGGTGGGGCGGCTCCTAC
>JANLTF010000094.1:0-6934 GCA_031362825.1 Acidobacteriota bacterium
GGAACCTCGATCTAGCAAAGTCGAAACTCTCTGACCGCGAAAAGACGAGCATCGAATCGCAGACCCTGATCGTTACCCAGACGGCGACTGACCTCAAGGTCGAGACAACGACCAAACGTGCAACACCTCCGGCAGGCGCACCCGCGGGCGGGCCACCTCCGGGCGGCGGTGGCGGACGTCAGGGCGGTGGCGGCATGATGGGCGGTGGTGACGGCACCGTAAGCTATGCCCTCGATGGCAAAGAAGTTAAGTCCGAAATCTCTGGTCAGATGGGAACAATGCAGATCTCGACCAAAGCCAAGCTCGACGCTGGAAAGTTGGAGATTACCCGCACCGTCGGTACGCCAATGGGCGACCGCGTCACGACCGAGAAATGGTGGTTAAATGCTGATGGAACTCTATCAGTTGAGTCACAAAGACCAAACCGCGACGGTGGCACCGACACCACGACCAAGGTTTACGCTAAGAAATAATTGGATCAATTCCAAATGGAAAAAGGGCGGCTCTCGGGCCGCCCTTTTTTATTGTGTGCAGTTTTTGGTCCACCCTTGGTCCATCTTGGTCCACCTGGTCCGGACCGGACCAAGGATCTCCTATTCTGCAAACTGGAGTTCGTCGATGATCTCTTGCATGTATTTCTTACCAAGTTCGAGATCCTCGGGTTTTAGGCTGACGGCGCCGACTACGGCGTGGCCGCCGCCGCCGTAGCGTTCGCATATTTCGGCGATGTTGTGCGTTCGCGGACGCGGTGCCCACGGGTTTGAGCCGACTGAGATCTTGGTGCGGAATGAACTTTGGCTGAGGCTTACGACATACGTTACCTCAGGGTGGAAATAGTAGGGAATGAACTTGTTGTAGCCTTCGATGCCGGTGCCCGTGAGATCAAAATGGACGACGCCAAGCTCGGCAGTCGAACGGCTTTTGATCAATTCGACCGTGCTCCAATGTTGTTCGAGGATCGGCACTAGTTTCGTCTGGATCGCTTCGCTCTCGACGATCTCGTCTAGCTGCATTTTCGTCAGCATTTTGATGATCTCTTCGACAAACGTCGGGTCTTTTTCGCCCTCGATCACCTGCATCAGCTTAAGTGCCGCCGAACGCAGTTCGACGCACTGGGCCGGCGATTCGTATAACGCTCCGTCGATGATGTGTGCCCAATGGATCAGCTCGGCGAGAGATTCGTCTTCGAACCCAAACTGTTCTTTCGCAATGCGGGCGATGAACTCAGCACACGATTTGCTCGTCGTATCGAGAAACTTTTTGCCCGATGTATCGGCGAGAAAATGCTCTTCGTCGGACTCGGATAAAAACGCGGATTGATGATGGTCAAACCACCAGGTTAGACGCTCGTCCGGGCAATATTTGAAATCAACTATCGCGTTATCGTCACCGTCAAACTGCTCTTTTTCGAACGCATTGCCCGGGCGATGCATCGTTGGTGTGTACGCGACTTCCGCCGACGCATCGACCGTCGCACGATAAAATTTTGTAAAGATCGCGGCTGACGAGACTCCGTCGAAACAATTGCCGTGATAAAGTATTGTGAGTTTCATAGATAAATGTACTGCTTATCGCAAAACATCTTAGGCTAGAGGACGAAGCGCGTTTCGTCAAGGAATCGAATATGATTATCAGGCTCGCTCGGGGCGAAGACGCCCGGCATTTTGTCGCATTTAACAGTGCCATGGCGTTTGAGACGGAAGGCAAAACGCTCGATCAATCCGTCGTTGAGCCCGCCGTTAATGCCATCTTTGACGATCCAAATAAGGGCTTTTATGTCGTTGCCGAGGACGGCGACGAAGTAGTTGGCGGCTTGATGATCACCTACGAATGGAGCGACTGGCGAAACGCATGGTGGTGGTGGATACAGAGCGTGTTCATAAAACCCGAAGCACGCGGAAAGCGAGTTTACAGCCAGCTTAACGACTTCGTTAAGGAGCGCGCACGCGAGGCGGGAAACGTATATGGAATAAGGCTTTACGTCGAAACTGAAAACGTTCACGCCCAACGAGTCTACGAGAAGGTTGGCATGGAGCGGTCGAATTATATTATGTACGCCGAAACGCTATGACAACGATAAGCGAAGCCGAATTCGCCCGTATTTGTCAGGGAATTAACGAGGACCGCGAGAGCATCATCAAACACAATCCGATCGGCCCGCCGGACGAGATATTGTTATGGATGCTGCTAAGCTGTCTGACAAGTTATCTGAATCTGAGCGAACTCGAAACGCCATGTTTTAATGGAAAACCGGACGTTCAGACGTATCGAAATGCGATAATCTTTGTGTTGAACGAACGGCGGTCGGACGGTTTTGACGTCGATAAATATCTAAATACGCTAATAAATGATAATTGAGACCTTTGTACTAACGGCCTTTCATCAGAACACACGCGTCGTTGCGTGCGAGGAGACGCGCAAGGCGATCTGCATCGATCCGGGCGAGCCGTCGGACGAGCTTGTAGCGTTTATCAATGACAACGACCTCGAACTGCAGGCGATCATTCTCACGCACGGCCATCTCGATCACACGGGCGGGACGCTCGCATTGGCGACCAGTTTTCCAGATGCTGAAGTGTTACTTCACGCGGACGAAGAAGAATTGTATTACAGCCTTCCGCAACAGCCCTTATTAATGGGCATCGCCCCGCATCAGGCAAAGGCGATGGGAATGGATTACGCACCGCCGCCGAGGGTGACTCGAAACTTGGTCCACGGTGAGATCTACGAGGTTGGCAAGCTGAAATTCACAGTCCGCCATTGTCCTGGCCACACTCGCGGACATATTGTTTTGGCCGAAGAGGCGACGCGAAAAGTATTCACGGGCGATTGCCTGTTCAGCCGGACTATCGGCCGGACCGATCTGCCGGGCGGCGATTATGACCAACTGATCGCGTCGATAAATGAGCACATTCTCACGCTCGGCGACGATTTCACGGTCTATTGCGGACATGGCGAGGAAACTACGATCGGTGAGGAAAAGGCCTACAATCCGTTCCTGACGGGCCTCTACCAACCTTCGCGTGGACGTTTTGTTTAGCAGATAATTAACCAAATTGGAGTAGAAAACGATGCGAAAATTGCTTACGACACTGATTCTTACTGGAATTCTCAGTTTTTCAACCTTTGCGCACGGCGACAACAGTCACTTCGACGCGAAGCAGGATGTTCCGGTCAAGGTTACGAAAGTTGCCGGGAACGTCTATCTGCTGCAGGGTCGCGGCGGCAATGTTGCAGCGATAGTCGGCCCGGAAGGCATTTTGATGGTCGATGACGACTATCGCGACCTCAGCCCAAAATATGCCGCCGCCCTGAAGGAACTCGGGCAGGAAAAGCCGCGATTCATCGTGAATACGCACTGGCACGGCGACCACACGCAGGGCAACGAGTTTTTCGGCAAAGACTCGACGATCATCGCTCATTACAACGTCCGCAAACGGATGTCACAGGATAATTTCAATTCGTTCTTTAACCGGACGACTCCTGCATCGCCCGTACAGGCATGGCCGGTGATCACATATTCCGAGACGATATCGGTATTCGTCAACGGCGAAGAGGTCAAGGCTGTTCACTATCCGAGCGGCCATACCGATGGCGACACGGTCGTTTCGTTTACAAAGGCAAACGTCTTCCATCTAGGCGATGATTTTTTCGTCGGACGGTTTCCCTTCGTCGATCTCGACAGCAGCGGCAGTGTGCAGGGTTTGATCAATAACATCGCTTCGATGATCTCGACCATTCCGGCGGATGCCAAACTGATCCCGGGCCACGGCCCGGTGTCGACGCATGCCGATCTCAAGGCGTATCACGCGATGCTGGTCGAGACCGCAAAGATCGTTCAGGACGGAATGAAAGCAGGGAAATCACTCGATGAGCTGAAAAAAGCCGGTTTCCCCGAAAAATTCAAGGAGGCCGGCTCGGGATTTATTAAGACCGAACAGTGGATCGAAACGATCTTTAAGAGCTACGCGAAGAAATAGAAGGCTCAGAGTGCAAGCTTTAGCTTGTCCTTGCATCACGCAGAGACAAGCTAAAGCTTGCACTCTAAACCATTATTTACGCAACCGTGATCTCGTCTGAAAGATACACGTCCTGGATCGCGTTGAGCAGTTCGACGCCTTCAGCCATCGGGCGTTGGAAGGCTTTGCGGCCTGAGATGAGGCCGGTGCCACCGCCGCGTTTGTTGATAACGGCTGTGCGTACGGCATCTGCGAGATCGCTCTCGCCTTTTGATTCGCCGCCCGAATTGATCAATCCGCAACGTCCCATGTAGCAATTTGCGACCTGATAACGCACGAGGTCGATCGGATTGTCGGTGGTCAGTTCCGAGTATATTTTCGGACTGGTCTTGCCGTAGCTACTCCCGGTGTTGAGCATGTTGTAGCCGCCGTTTCGTTCGGGCAGTTTCTGCTTGATGATGTCTGCCTGAATGGTGACGCCAAGATGATTTGCCTGGCCTGTGAGATCGGCTGCCGTGTGCATATCGCCATCGGGGCCTTTGAATTTCGAATTACGAAGATAGCACCAGAGGATCGTCGCCATTCCGAGTTCGTGTGCGTAGGCGAATGCCTCGGCAACCTCAGTGATCTGACGCGTCGATTGGTCCGAGCCAAAATAGATCGTCGCACCGACGGCGATCGCACCCATATTGCTCGCCTGTTCGACGGTCCCGAACATCACCTGATCGAATTGGTTTGGATAGGTCAACAGCTCGTTGTGATTGATCTTTACGATAAACGGAATCTTGTGAGCATACTTGCGAGCGACCGAACCAAGCACGCCGTATGTCGAAGCAACGCCGTTACAGCCGCCCTCGATCGCAAGTTTGACGATGTTCTCGGGGTCGAAATACATCGGATTAGGTGCAAAACTCGCTCCCGCCGAATGCTCGATCCCCTGATCGACCGGCAATATCGAAACATAGCCGGTTCCGCCCAACCGCCCGTGGCCATGCAAGGTCTGCAAAGCACGCAAAACACGCGGATTACGGTCCGATTGCGACCAGACACGGTCAACAAAGTCGCCGCCCGGCACGTGGATATTCTCTTTTGGAATAGTGGTGGATACGTGGTTCAAGAGCGTTTCGGCTTCACCGCCTAACAGAGCTTGAATTCTACTGTGGTCAACAGACATTATTGATCTCCTAATTTTATAAAGATATGCTAAATCAAACTGCTTTTTGAAAATTATAGCACACGGACCGGCCAACCGGCCGAATACAAAAAAGGCCGGGAATCGAATCCCGGCCTCGAGGTATGATCTGGACAAATGGCCTACTGCGTGACCGGATTGCCGTCGGTATCGAGGATCGTGATCGGGTAGCCGAGTTCTTTTAGGCCCGGTTCGATCACTTTTCTGTCGCCGACGATAACGATCGCCATTTTCGATGGGTCGAGGTACTTGTTCGCCGCTCGGTTGACGTCATCGAGCGTGACAGCATTGACCATTGAAATGTAATTGTTAAAGTACGAATCCGGAAGGCCGTAAACCACGAGATTTGCGAGCTGATTCGAGATGGCGCCGACCGTTTCGAAACCGGCAGGATAACGCCGGATCAGGCTCTGTTTGTTGTAATCGAGCTCTTTCTGCGTTATCGGTATCGCTCCGCGGATGCCGTTCAGCTCTTTCATCAGTTCCCATACGGATTCCTTGGTAACAGCCGTCTGCATATCGCCCCCGGCACGGAATGGGCCAGGTCCGCGACGGAATTGGAATCCGCTGTTCGCACCGTATGTGTAACCTTTGTCTTCGCGAAGGTTCATCGAAATGCGTGAGGTGATCGCACCGCCCAGGATCGAATTCATCACGACCACCGGCATGTAATCCGGATTCATACGGTCAACGCCAACTTGGCCGACCGAGACGACCGACTGTGCCGAATTCGGGCGGTCAACGATATAGACGCCCGCACGTTCGAGCGACGGAGCCTGCGGCAGCACACGCGACGAAGCCTTGCCGCCGCTTGCCCATCCGCCAAAGGCTTTCTCCAAATTCGCCTTCAAAGCCGCCTTGTCAAAATCGCCGACGACTATCAACACACCGTTGTCGGGCCTAAATGTGTTCTGGTAATACGCGACCAGATCGTCGCGTGTGATCGCTTTTAGCGTAGCCTCATTGTTGTCGCGGCCGTACGGATGATTGCCGTAGAGCACCTTGTTGTAAGCGGTGTTCGCGATCGCATTCGGATTCGATTTCTGCTGACGCAAGCCCACCAGCGAGCGTGCTCTCAGGCTTTCGAATTCGGTCGCAGGAAATGTCGGATTCTGAACTACATCTGCGTAAATATCGAGAGCTTTGTCGAGATTCTTGGTTAGCGTCTGGAGCGAAACGCTAGTCGAATCCCAGCTTCCGCCCGCGTTTAGATTAGCACCGATCGATTGCAACTGGTTTGCGATCTCGACAGCCGAACGCGTTTTGGTTCCGTCATCGACCAGCGAGGTCGTCAATCCGCCAACACCTGTTTTGCCGTCCGCTTCGTTTGCCGTTCCCGATTTGAACACGAGATTCATCGAGACCATCGGCAGTTCTTTTTGTTCGACCATCCAAACTTCGAGGCCGTTAGCCATCTTGGTCTTTTCGATCGCCGGAAGCGACAATTTCGGATCGGGGCCTTGTTTCGGCAGCAGAGCAGCCTGTGCGTCGATCTTGGCCTGATCGCGTTTCTCGCTCTTTACGGACGTGGGTTGATTGGCGGCAGTGTTGCCGCGTGAGCCTTCGACGCGTTTCGGATTGTATGTCATCACGAGACGGTTTGCGGTGAGATAGGTGTTGGCGACACGCTGAACATCGGCCGCCGTGACGCGCGAATATCGGTCGACATCCTCTTGAAAATAATTGGGCTTGCCGACATATCCGGCATAATTAGTGAGCTGCGAAGCCTTACCTAAAACTGTCTGCAGTCCAAAAATTGTCTGAGATTCGATCGAGTTTTTCG
>JANLTF010000106.1:0-2006 GCA_031362825.1 Acidobacteriota bacterium
GTAGTTGATCAGCGTCGCAAAAAATATCAGGCCGACGATGATCCAACGCAGGCCGTTGATCTTTATGCCGCCACTGCTGTTTGTATTTTCTTCGCTCATAGCTTTCCCTCAGATCACGAGCCTTGACCGGATTTTGACCAAATGTATGTTAAGGTTAACAGACACGAGCAAAATAGAGCACCAAGCTTCAGAATCGGCTCTTACCTTCGTTTCGATCCGGACGATTCACGCACTATTAATTCACAATCTAATATCCGTTCGCGTCGAGCAATGTTCGCTCGTCCCGTGATCCGTTCGAGCAGCATCTCGGCCGCGATCTGCCCCTCGGCACGCATTGGCTGGCGGACGGTCGTCAGCGAAGGCGACATTCTGGCCGCGAGCGGAATGTCGTCAAACCCGACGATCGCAATGTCGTCCGGGATCCGAAGCCCCGCGTCATTGATCGCGCTCATCGCCCCGATCGCCGTAAAATCATTGCGTGCAAAAACGGCGGTCGGCGGATCTGGTAGCGACAGCAAACGCTTCATCCCTTCGAAACCGATCTCCTCGGTCGAGTATCCCGACACGTCGGTCACGCCTTCGCTACGGCCGGTGATAAGGCGTTCATCGACCGGAATTCCGTGATGTTCGAGAGCCTTGAGATAGCCCTGCAAACGCTTGAGATGCGCGCCGCTTCCGAGATTTGCACCAATAAATGCTATGCGCTTGTGCCCGAGGTCGATCAGGTGCTGCGTCGCCTCAAAGCCGCCTTTCAAATTGTCCGGCGAGACGAGATCGATGTTCTTATGCTGAAAATCCCGGCCGATCGCAACCACCGGAATGTTCGTTTCGACCAGACCGCGAAGATACAGGTCGCCGCCTTCATTCGATCGGGTCGCAACGATAATTCCGTCAACGCTATGATTCGCCAGCGATTCAAACGCGATGATGTCTTCTTTCGCTCCATATTCGCTGATACAAATAAACAGATTAAACCCCTGATGCAAAAGTGTTTCGCGCACCGCGCGTGCAAGCTCGGTCGAGTACGGATTCGAAATGTCACCAAGCACGAGTCCGACCGTTTCCGTAAACTGCCGCTTCAGACTGCGGGCCAAACCGTTGCGGCGGTAATTCAGATCCTTGACAGCCTTCAACACCTTCTGCCGCGTGTCTTCGCTCACATATCCATCACCACTCACCACCCGCGACACAGTCATCGTCGCAACACCTACCGCCTCAGCAATATCGCTAAGTGTTGCTTTTCTTTTTCTCATGCTTTGCTTTTTCGTGACGGTCATGCGTAACTTATGTTAACGATAACAGAATAGGCTTACCAGTGCAACCCGGAATCAGTAACCTAACGTCGTCCGTACCAACGCAAGCAAACAAAAAAGACCGCCCAAAAATTAACTTTTTAGACGGCCTCTCGATATTGGCTCCGCAAGCAGTCTTAATTACTCCATCCGATCTGCCACTCGTTCATTGGATTGATTTCGGCCTACTGCATTTGATAATTGTTAATGATGAGTCGGGTTTTGTTTGAGTATTTCGGCGCGGAGAAGAAAGCTGCCGTCTGTTACGATTTTATCGCCGACATTAAGACCTTCGAGAACGACAAAACGGCGGTTGTTTTCTTTGCCAAGACGCACGGACTTAATGGCAAAAACATTGGGCTTGTCGGTGGCGACAAAGACCACTTGTTTGTCGTTCATATTCTGAACGGCAGACGACGGGATCGTTGGCATCGTGCGTTCGGCTTTCCCACCCGCGCCAAAGGCGACGTTTACGTACATTCCGATCTTCAGGACTTGGCCCGGATTGTCGAGTTCGACGCGGACTTGTGCGGTGCGGGTTTCGGGGCTGATATTCGGGTCAATGTAGGTTACGTGGCCGCGAAAGAGTTTGTCAGGATATGAATCGGTTGTGACACTCGCACCGCTTCCGTCACGTACAAGCGAGAGATCTTTTTCATAAACCTGAGCGATAACCCAGACGCCTGCAAGATTTGTAACACGCATCAATTCCTT
>JANLTF010000188.1:0-18192 GCA_031362825.1 Acidobacteriota bacterium
GGCTGCCTATCGAGATCGGTGCTACGTCACTCAATCGAAATGACGCTGACCCATCGAATGTTACGGTTGCACCGGACTTTGTCCAGTTGATCTTACCCCCGCGGTATTCAGGCGGAAAGACGAAAGCCGTCGCAGATTCGCGATTGGTTCGCTCACTCGCAAGTTGATATTGGCCAAAACTGATTGCACTAATAACTAAAACGATGATCGTTGCTGCATATACGAGGCTTTTCATTTTCACTTCTCCTGAGGGTTCTCTTGCCAAATTTGCCGAAACGGGTGATAATTCGTTCTACCTGTTAGAAACAACTCATCGCCCGCTTCGGCTCAGAGTGAAATAAATTTTTCGCTCTATATTGATAACGCCGGAAATCGGGGCAAACTCCATCACCGAAGGCGAAAATAATTCTGTATTTGCTGCAAATACGTGTAAAATACGCGTAAATGGCAGATAGCGGAGCGGTTACACAGATGTTGATCGATTACGGAGCGGGAAAACGCGACGTTCTCGACGCGCTGTTGCCGCTGGTGTATGACGAACTGCGGCAGATCGCCGCAAATTATCTGCATCGCGAACGCGACGGCCATACTTTGCAGCCGACGGCCTTGGTGCATGAGGCCTATATGCGGCTCGTTGATCAGCACAATGTCGATTGGCGAAACCGGGCACAATTTTACGGCCTGGCGGCCGAGATGATGCGGCGGATACTAGTAAATCACGCCGAAAAGCGGCGGGCGGAAAAACGCGGTAGCGGCGGCGAACGTGTCGAACTCGTGGACACGATCGCGATCACCGACGAACTTGATCTCGACCTGCTCGCACTAGACGAAGCGTTAAATGCTCTTGCCGAACTCGACGAGGAAAAGGCAAAGCTTGTCGAGATGAAATATTTCGGCGGTATGACGATCAATGAGATCGCCGAGGTGACCGGACGTTCGACCGCCACGATCGAACGCGATTGGGCATTTGCCCGCGGCTGGCTGCTAAAAACACTGACCGAGGAAGTATGACGAAGAAAGGCTCAGATTGGGAAAAACTAAACCGGATATTCGCCGGTGCCATTGAACTGTCGGCGGCGCAGCAAGGCGAGTATCTGGCTAAGGTTTGCGGCGGTGATGAACACCTTCTTCGAGAGGCTGAGGCGATCTTAAACGCCAGCAACAGAGCGGCCAAACAGGACTTTCTTGAGGCCGACGCTTTCGCTGCCGGTGCAAAGATACTGGCGATAAGCTCAGTTGATGATGTTACCGTCGGCAAAACGATCGGAAATTATAAGGTCATCAAAGAGATCGGCCGCGGCGGAATGGGCGCGATCTATCTGGCCGAGCGTGAAGATTTTCAACACCGCGTCGCATTAAAAGTAATAAAACGCGGCATGGACACCGACGAGATCGTTCGCCGTTTCGAACAGGAACGCGAGGTCCTCGCCGCGTTAAATCACCCAAATATCGCACGCCTGCTTGACGGCGGCACGACTGACGACGGCCTGCCGTTCCTCGTAATGGAATACGTCGAGGGCTCGCCACTGACCGCGTATTGCGATGATAATGCCCTAAATGTTGACGAACGCCTCACGCTGTTTCGTAAAATTTGCTCAGCCGTCGCCTACGCCCACCAGAATCTGATCGTTCATCGCGATCTCAAACCGTCGAATATTTTGGTTGATAACGAAGGCGAACCAAAGCTGCTCGATTTCGGAATTGCTAAACTATTGACGCCTGACCGTTCGGGACAAACGACCGAAACGGGCTTTCGTCTGCTGACACCCGAATACGCGAGCCCCGAGCAAATTCGCGGAGAACGCGTGACAACGTCCAGTGATGTTTACAGCCTCGGCGTCTTGCTTTACGAGTTGCTGACCGGCAAAAAACCATATCAGATAACCAGCCGAAACGCCGCCGAAATAATGCGCGTCGTCTGCGAGACCGCATCGGAACGGCCCTCATCGGTCGTGCCTGTCAGCTCCTCATGGCCGGTCGTCGAAACAACTCTCCCTAGCAAAACCGCGACGAAACCACACACGCGAATAACAAGATCACTCAAAGGCGATCTCGACAACATCATCCTCAAGGCTCTGCAAAAAGACTCGGGCCTTCGTTATTCGTCGGTCGAGCAGTTTGCGGATGACATCGACAGATATCTAACCGGTTTGCCGGTAACGGCTCGCAGAGCCACGTTCAGCTATCAATTTACCAAGTTTGTCGAACGGAACCGCACCGCCGTCGCCTTTGCGAGCGTTGCCCTCATAGCGGTCCTTGCAGGTTCGACGGTCGCTGTCTGGCAAGCCGTTGTTGCACGTCAGGAACGCGCCCGTGCCGAAAGCCGCTTGACTGAGATCAGAAAACTCACCGGCAATCTAGTCTCCGGCTGGGATAAGGACATTCCCGAAAACCAGATCACCAGCCTCGTTCGCGGACGGATCGCCGATATTTCGTCCGGGTATTTGGAAGGCTTGGCAAACGAAACGAGCGACCCGGCGATACTAAAAGAGCTTGCCGAGGCGTATTTAAAACTTGGCCACGAATATTCATGGGGCAATGTGAACGAGGAAAAGGCAAAGGCGAGTTTCAAACGAGCCGAGTCGATCGCCCGAAATTTAACGGCTGCCGACACAAACGATCTTGACGCTAAAGATCTCTTAATCCGCAGCATTTTGAAGTACGACGAGTTTTTCGGCTGGCGCGATCGCGACGAATCGCTCCGCAGCCACATGGAAAGGCTGCGGCTTCGCGAAGAGATCTATGCGGCAGATCCTAATGACGAAAAGGCCTTATCAGCTCTCGCAAATATCGTCTTCGGCTGTGCTTGGGTCCTAAAACTGGTTGGCCGTGCCGACGAGGCCTTGCCCTTCTATCAACGTTCGGGTGAACTCTATCAGACCCTTCTCAAAATTCGCGAGCCGAAGGCGTCGACGCTCGACGAACGCGGAAAGATCTCGACACTTTACACGGTGATGGCGAGAGCTCAAGCCGACACCGGCAATTTGCCGCCGAGTCTCGAACATTTCCGCCGTGCAGCGTCGATCGCCGACGCTCTATATCAGGAAGATTCGGACAACGACTCGATTGCCGGACAAGTGGCCTCGACGCACTTAGACCTCGGATTGATATTGAAAAGAACCGGAGATCTTCCCGCTTCGACCGACGCTTATCGCTCCGGGCTAGCTGCCGTTCGGAAAGTGAACGCACGAGTCGTGGATGGATATCTGGTTGTGAAAGAGGTCGAACTCTTGCTCGATCTCGCCGAAAATTATCACGAACTCGGCGATGACAAATCCGCGATATTCTGGCTGCACGAATCGTGGCGCGTCTGGGGCAAATACGCCGATCTTGAGATCAACAAGGGAAAGACGCGTGATCTGGAAAGGACCGCTTCGATCTATTTCGTTAGCGGAAAACTCTGGTCGCGAATGGGGAAAACTGACGAAACTCGCTCAGCCTTTGAAAAGTCGGAGGAGTTCTATCTCAAAGCTAACGAAGGTGACCCCGACCGCTTTAACAAGCAGCCACTCATCCGCTTGTATCTGACGATGGGCGATCTTAATGCCGGTTTGGGCGTTTGCAACATGGCAAATTCCCAGTTCGACGGCTTTTCCAGTCAGGGCGAATACTGCCCGTCAGATAAAAAGGAGATCACCGTCAAAGATCGCGGAGCCTTAACAAAAGCAAAAAGATACTACGAGAACGCCATCAATATTTTGTCGCAAATGAAGGCGATAAAAACACTAGAATACAAAGACACGCAAGACCTAACCGCCGCGATCGAAAGAGTGAAGCAAGTAAGCGGAAAATTTAACCGCGGTTCGTGATATTATCGTTTCCACGGAGCGTAAACGAACATGACAACAAACCCGACAAACTACGCCGAATTTTGGGATTTCTACGTCGCCGAACACAGCCTGCCGATGACCCGCGTTCTGCATTTTATCGGAACCTCATTGGGTATCGCCCTGCTTGTTTTCTTTCTCTTACGCGGTCAATGGTATTTCTTTCCGGCATTCTTCGTAGTTGGCTATGCCTTCGCCTGGTTTGCCCATTTCGTCGTTGAAAAGAACAAACCCGCAAGCTTCCGTTTCCCGCTTTGGTCATTTATTAGCGATTTCAAAATGATGTGGTACATGGCCACCGGCCGAATGGCGCGCGAGGTTGAGCGGGTTGTGGGAGCGGAATTCACAACAGAGGCACAGAGATCACAGAGTTAAGATTCAGACCGATTATCCCCAAATAGCAGTATCTGGACGATTTATCTTTGTTGTGGGTTCTTATCTGGCGGCAATTCTTCTTTTCCTTATCCGCATCTCCGTGTCCTGTGTGGTAAAACAGAACTCATGGCAGGCGATCTCATAAATCCCGACGCTCTTAATTCGACGATCGAGTTTCTGACGGCGATGGTTACGCCGGCGTTGTTGATCTCGGCTACGGGTTCGCTTGTGCTGTCGACTTCCACGCGTTTGGGCCGCGTGGTCGATCGAGTTCGACAACTAGAGGAACGCCTTAGTGAGCTGATCTATCGTGATGATAAAGATGAGATCCCGCTTTATGACAAGCGAGTTGAGGTGATCGTCGATCTGCTCGATAAGGTTACGAGTCGAGCTCGGATCTTGCAGCGGGCAATGGAAATGTTCTATTACGGCCTGGGCATGTTCGTGCTTTGCAGTGTAACGATCGCGATAGCGGCGATATTTAATTATTATCGCTGGCTGCCAATACCGATCGGTATAGTCGGGATCATGTTTCTTTTTGTAGGAACGATCCTCATGATCCGCGAAACTCGTATGGCGACCTCGACCGTTAATGCCGAGATGGATTTCACATGGGAACTTGCGCGCGAAGTGGCTCCACGCGAGGTCGCGATCAAATACACTAGGCACGGACGCAGCAAAGGCATGGGCCTCGCCAAGATAAAGGATGGACGCAAGATACCTAAAACTTTTGGCGGAGAATAAACTCGCGGAGCGAGTTGAGGCTCTCGAAGAATTGCTGCGTTCATGTACGGTCTGCCCCAAAGATTGCGGCAACAATCGGCTCAATGACGAGATCGCTGCGTGCTATTCGGGCCGACTGCCGATCGTCTCAAGCCACACCGCACATTTTGGCGAAGAGCCGTGTCTGAGCGGCACAAACGGGGCCGGAAATATCTTTTTCGGCAACTGCAATCTCCGCTGTGTCTATTGCCAAAATTATCAGATCTCGCAAACCCACAAAGAGCAGAAAAAGAATGAGATAACCCACGAACGCCTCGCCGAAATGATGCTCGAACTGCAAGAGAAAGGCTGTCACAACATCGGCTTTGTCTCGCCGACGCACTTTGCCCCGCAGATGGCGAGAGCGATCTTGATCGCCGCCGAAAAGGGCTTGCGGCTACCGATCGTTTATAACACCAATGCCTACGATTCGGTCGAGGTTCTAAAACTGCTCGACGGCATCGTTGATATCTATCTGCCCGATCTGAAATACGCCGACTCGGACGCCGGTTTTCAATATTCCAAGGTCCGCGATTACAAAGAGCACGCCCGTGCCGCGATCAAAGAAATGCACCGCCAAATGGGCCATTCGCTCGTTTTTGACGAGAATAGATTGCTGCGCCAAGGCCTGATGATCCGCCTGCTCGTCCTCCCAAACGGCATCGCCGATATCGAATCAAATCTCCGCTGGATCCGCGACGAACTCGGCCCCAAAACCGCCATCTCTCTCATGGCTCAATACTACGCGACCAACAAAGCCGCGACCGACGACAGATATATTCTGTTGTCCCGCCGAATCTCCGAAGGCGAATGGTTCGAAGCCATCTCGCTGCTAAACGACCTCGGCATCGAAGAAGGCTTTATGCAGGAATACGAATCAGCCTCGCACTACTACCGCCCGGATTTCACCGACGCGGAGAAACCGTTTCGGGATATTAGGGATTTTCAGTAAGTGTAATGTTGTTCAGTAAGACAATTAAATTGCCAGCTAAGCTCATCGAACAATATCGTCGCGATTTAGTCATAGGATCCGCTGTCGCGGCAAAGTCCGAGCAATCTCTGTATCAGTTGCATCTTGAAAGCCTCGCCCAATTGGAGAAACTTCTCGATGAAGAAGCGAGCATTGAAGAACTGGTGTCACATGTCCGTAGTGAGCGCCATACTCACGGGTGGTCATTCCTATCGGGAAATGAAGGAGAGAAAGCTACTACCTCGGCACACATACTGTTAACATATCTGGAAAATCAGATTTTCAAAATTAAAGGAAAGGATTGGTACTACTCAGATGATTATAGGCAACATAGCCCCTGATTTCACTCTAAGAGACGGCGATGGCAATGACTGGACGTTGAGTAATTACAAAGGACGTATAGTCGTGTTGTTATTTTATCCGGGCGATAATACGCCTGTTTGTACGGCGCAGCTTTGTTCGGTGCGGGACCACTGGTCTGAGTATCAGGCGACCGGGGCTGAGGTTGTCGGGATATCGACCGACACTGTCGAGTCGCACAAGGGATTTGCCGAGAAGAACCAATTGCCGCTGCGGCTGCTGTCGGACTCAGATCGCAAAGTTTCGGAGATGTACGACATGAAATCATGGCTCCCTGGCCGCTCGGCCCGCGGCGTGGTCGTCATCAATGGCAAAGGCAAGATCGCCTATCACAAAGTTCAGGCGGTCAGCCTGTTCAAACCGTCCGACGACGACGTTCTCGCTGCGATCTTACTCGCGAACGGATATTAATAGGAAAACTCACCACAAAGACACAGAGTTCACAGAGTAAGAAGATGGGTTTTAGCAAAAGGAAAGTCCGCAGATCACCAGCAATTTTTAACCTCCGTGTCCTCTGTGACTCTGTGGTGAATTCCGCCGCTGTGGTAAAATCTAATCATGGGATTATTTGGAGACAAATTTAAGTGTGGACGCTGCGGGCTGAAAAATGAACCGATCGGCTTTGCCCCGATACCGACCGAGCTTGGTCAAAAGATCGGCAGCGAAATGTGTAAGGACTGCTGGAAAGAGTGGCAGGAAAAGCAAAAACAGCTCATCAACCACTTCGGTCTCGACGTGTCGAACCCGGATTCGCACCAGTTCCTGTTCGACAACATGAACATCTTCTTCTACAACGAAGGCGTCGAGTTGACGCAAATCGATACTTCGAAAGAAGGATCGGTTAACTGGTAGGTCATGTCAGAACCGCCTGCGTAAGCGGGCGGCGTGGACGTAGCAAAGAATAATAGCCGCAGATTTTTGCGGAAAACGCAGATATAGATCTATTTCTGATCTGCGTTTTCCGCGTTTATCTGCGGCTAAATATTTCTTAAGTACTTGCCGCCCGCTTACGCAGGCGGTTCTGACAGTTACTTCGCCTTTTCAAACTTCAACGACACTGAATTCATACAATACCTCAATCCCGTCGGCTTCGGGCCGTCGTCAAAGACGTGTCCGAGATGCGAACCGCATCGTGCGCATTCGACCTCGGTCCTCTCATATCCCAAATGCCGGTCTTTTTTTTCCACCACGTTTTTCTTATTAACGGAAGCGTAAAAACTCGGCCAGCCGGTGCCTGAATCAAATTTTGTTTTCGACGAAAAAAGTTTGAGGTGGCAGGCGGCACAGTAATAGTCGCCTTCCTCTTTGTTTTTGTCGTACTCGCCCGTAAACGCTCGCTCGGTGCCTTCCTCGCGCAGGACGTAGTATGCGTCAGGCGATAGCTGCTTTTTCCATTCCTCATCGGTCTTAACGATCTCCTTGCCGTCAAAAACATCATCCGAGGACGTTGATGCTGAGTCTGATCTCGGATTCACCACTTCGGGTTTCGGAGTTGCCTCTGCGACTGGATCGACCTTTGGCTGAGACGCGGTTGGACGGGTACATGCAGATACCGCCACTATCATTACTAAAACCAAAATAGAAAGAATTGCGAAGACAAATTTGTAGTTCATAATGTATCAATGTACCAAAATGGGATGATTTCCCGTCGTTAATATTCAGTTCGGTACGGAAAATATTCCGGATTCAGCGGCCGCTACCGTAAAGGGAATAAACGGGAACGAAAATAGCATTTCTACTGTGGTCGACAGCCGGCGAGAAACATGTTTGGTAAGGTCCGTGAACACGAGAAAGAATGGGCAGCCTTCGAATCGGAGGCTCTGCCTCTGATGCCGGACGTATTTCGCGTCGCGCAGTGGTTAGTTCGTGATCGGACTCTGGCCGAAGATCTGACGCAGGAAACGTTTGTGCAGGCGATGCGTTCGTTTCATCGTTATTCGCCCGACACAAACTGCCGTGCGTGGCTCGTCACGATCCTTTATCGCATAAACGGCAAACGGCGTATGAAGCTCGGCCAGCTCAAGCTCGTCGAAGACTCTGAGGAACAGATCGCCAGCACCGTCGCATTCGAACCGCCGATCCCGCAAACGCTGACGGACGAGGACATTTTGTCAGCGATTACCCGAGTCCCGCAAAAATTCTCGCAGATCGTCCTGCTAGCGGATGTCGAGGAATTTGCCTATAGGGAGATCGCTGACATGCTTGGGATACCGATCGGCACAGTTATGTCACGGCTCCATCGCGGACGACGGCTGTTGCGTCAGGAATTGATCGCCTACGCCGGCCAATTTGACATCGCTGCTGAAGGCTAAAGAAAGGTTATGTATTGCAATGATCTAAAACAAATATTGGATTCATATATCAGCGACGAACTGCTGATCGAAACAAATCACGATGTGCTCCGGCACCTCGAAGACTGTTCGGATTGTCGCCGGGAACTCGCAGCACGCCGTGATCTCCGGTCAAGTCTCAAACAGGCCGTACTAAACGCGGGTGATTCTCGCATCGATCTGGGCTTTGCCAACCGGCTTAAGAATGAACTGCGCGCAACTGCATTTCGTCCTAACACCGTGATCCGCGGCTTTGATCTGGGACGTATATTTAGCGCTCGAAATTTTGCACTGGCGTTCGGCTCCCTTCTGATTCTTGGATTTGGCGGCTTGTTGATATTCGACCGCACAAATTCGGTGGTCTTGACGACGGACACCAGAACGAATTCAGTTGCCAATTCCGAGGCTGACATCGCCGGAGCGGTTCGTGCTTCGTGGATAGAATTAGCAAACCAGTCCGTAGGCGACCACGAGAATTGTGCCGTCGAATATCGTCTCGCCATCGATCCGATAAGCCTTGACGAAGCCGCAAAGACATATGCCGCTTATTACAAAGACCTCGATAAAACGATCGAAGCGGCCGCAGCCGACGAAGCAGGCTCCGACGCCCCTCAATTTGTCGAGTCTCACATGTGTATCTACGACGGGCGGCAGTTTGCCCACATTGTGTTCGAACAAAAGGGCAAGCTGATCTCGGTACTGGTCACCAATACCGATCTCCCGGGAGAAACAGAAGGGATCATGACGGCATTCTTTGACGCTGATACAAACTCAGCGGGCATGCACTTCGGTCATTATGCTATGTTTGTCGTTTCAGACCTTTCGGAATCAGAAAATTCGACCCTAGCACGTCGGATCGCACCTGCAGTACGTTTACATACTGGGAAACTAAGAACATAGTTCTAACGAATATTGGTTTATGAAAAAGCAGCTCGAACGAAAACATCCACTTGCGGTCCGATGGCTGCATTGGATCAATTTTCCGCTCCTCGCGATGATGATCTGGAGCGGTCTGTTGATCTATTGGGCAAATCAGATTTATGGCATACGCCTATTTGGCTACGAACTGTTCAAGTTTTTCCCGCAGGGGTTTTACGATTTTCTCGGCATACCGCAACGTCTTGCTGAGGGCCTTCAGCTTCATTTCTTTTTCATGTGGCTGTTCGCCATCAATGGTGTGATATATGTCTTTTATACGATTGTTTCGGGCGAATGGAGGGCAATTGTGCCGGTCCCGGCGTCGTTGAAACGCGCTCCCCTCGTCGCCCTGCACGACGCCCATATAGTCAAACAAAAGCCGCCCCAAGGCAAGTATAACGACGCCCAGCGTATTGCGTACACAAGCGTGATTCTGATGGGAGCAGGCTCACTCTTTTCAGGACTTGCGATATACAAGCCGCTCCAACTCGCGTGGCTCACGACGCTCTTCGGCGGCTACGAATGGGCCCGCTGGATACATTTTTGGCTGACGATCAGCTTTGTCCTGTTCTTTTTGGTTCACGTTTTTCAGGTGGTCATGGCCGGGTGGAGCAATTTTCGATCAATGATAACGGGCTATGACATCGTCGATACGGTCGAACCGGTGCCCGCAGAGACAACCGAGGAGGCTGTAGCATGAACAACGACAAGGATCGCGAAATACTACTCGAGAAAGTACGTGAATTTGAAAAACGCACCGGTCACACGGTTGACTCTTACCCGGACGAACCGAACAATACCGCATCGGTTCTCAAAGAACATCGCTACCTCAGCGAACCTATGTCCGACGAAGAAGCGAAACGCCAAATGTCGATGCGTTCGCGTCGAGGTTTTTTGGTCGGCGGCCTGACGGCCGTTGCCGGGGTTTTCGGTTGGCTCTCGATCAGCGACGAAACAAAAAAGAACCTCTACAAACGTGCCTTCGCACTAAACGAACGCGTCAGCCAGTTCTTCTATAGCCCGAAACGCCTCGCACCGGAGTTTCCGCTCGAACGCGTGACACAACCCGCACGCCAAAACGGATACGAAGGAATGGCTCAGGCGGTCGATCTGGCTGGTTGGCGGCTGAATGTTGGCGGCCTCATGGGGCGAACCGATGACCTGGTTCTAACGCTTGACGACATCAAAACACTGCCGCGATACGAAATGGTTACCGAATTCAAATGCATCGAAGGCTGGAGCACGATCGTCCATTGGGCCGGTGTGCGGTTTTCGGATTTTGCAGAAAAGTACTATTCCGGAGGCCTCGCCGCGTTGCCGCCGTATGTCTATTTGACCACGCCCGACGATCTCTATTATGTCGGCTGGGACACGCCAAGCATTCTGCATCCGCAGACGCTGCTCGCGTACGAGATGAACGGCGCACCGCTAACATCCGACCACGGTGCCCCGCTCCGCATCGCCAGCCCGACGAAATACGGCATCAAACAGATCAAGCGTATTGGCCGCATTGAATTTACGAGCGAACGTCCCCGCGATTTCTGGGCTGAACCCGAAAATGGCGGTTATGATTGGTACTCAGGACATTAAGGCATTAACCGCGAAATACAGGAAAAAACACTAAAATGAGACCTGATCTTTAGTGTTCTTTCGCTCCCTTTCGTGGTTAAATCTTCCTGTGATCTTAGACCGGCTCGAAATTATTAACGAGGAATTTGAGGCGACAAGCGTCACGCCCGAGCAGTATGACTTTCTGCTCGCCGATGCTTGGCGGCACTTTGGTTCGCACTTTTTCCGTTACAATTTTGGCATCTATGAGGACGCGATTCGTCGCGTTATTCCCCTGCGAATAAGCCTCGCCGATCTGACACTTTCAAAAAGCCAACGCCGCGTTCTCCGCCGCAATTCCGAACTCAATGTGTCGATCGGCCCATACAAGATCACACCCGAAACCCACGAACTGTTCGACCGCCACAAACGCCGTTTCAAAAGCGGCGTGCCGAACACGATCTATGATTTTATCGCCCGCGATGCCGCAAGTTCGCCAACGGAATTGTTCGAGATCACCGTCCGCGACCACGGCAAACTCGTAGCCGCTAGCTTTTTTGATCTAGCAGAACGTTCCGTCTCTGCGATATATGGTTGCTTCGATCCGGATGAGAAAAGCCGAAGCCTCGGCATTTTCACGATGTTAAAGGTAATAGAATATGCGACCGACCTCGGTTTCGAATTCTACTATCACGGCTACGCATATGAAGGCTCGTCCTTTTACGACAATAAAAAACGCTTCGCCGCGATCGAGGCTTTTGACTGGAACGGAAATTGGTTGCTGCTCATACCTGAGTAGGAGATTTTTGCAGCAGATTTACGCGGATAACGCAGATAAAGAACGCAAAAAATCGTTTCAGATCTGCGTTATCCGCGTTGATCTATCGCAAAAATTCTTAAAGCCCTTTCGTCCACTCAATATACTTCTTTGAATCAAATTTCTTCCCCGTACTGCCGCTTGCCATGTAGCGGATCAGGCCAAAGACCGGCCGCTCGAACCATGCACGGTCGTGTTTGCCAAAGCACCAGAGGATGCCGCAGTAGGAATTTGGATTGCGGCCGTCGAGGCAGTATTTGTTGTTGAGGTGGACGAGCGTTTCGAACGCAACCTCATACGAAGGCGACCACGCGATGACGTTTTTGCCCCACAGCATCCGCACATAATTGTGCATCTCGCCCGTCGCGACCATCTCACGCTGGGCAGCATTCCACAGCTCGTCGTGCGTTTCACCGTTTTCTAATTGTTCTAAAGAATATAGATGCGTTCGTTCGTCCGCTGCGTGATTTCGCATTGTTTTCTGAACCCAAGCAGGCAGAGCCTCAAGCGAATCGTATTTGTCGTTAAAGAGCGTCATGTTAAACGACAGCTCGCGACGGACGATCAACTCTTCCAAGTAAGCATCAATCGACTCTTGAGGAGCATCAGCCTCCCGAACGGCCAACGCTATCTCTAGCGGCGAGAGATAGCCGAAATGTAAGTAAGACGATAGCCGCGAAGAACCATCGCGGTCGGGTTTGCTCCGGGCCTTGTCATAATCGGGCAATATTTCCTCGACAAATTTCCTCAAACGTTTGCGTCCCTCAATTGTCCCGCCTTTGTAATGCTCAGACGGGGGAACGCTGTGGTCGATGTCGCATTCCGCGACGAGCGACGTGATATTGTCGGCAGTGACTATCGTCTCCGGGCAATCGACCTTGAGGCCGACGCTTGGGATATCGACGGTTTCGTTCGCGAGCGGGACGAGGTAGCGGTCGAGCAGCTTCTTCATCTTCGGCCTGATCGTGTAAGCGGCGTATTCTTCTTTGTCGAATTTTGACATCGGAATAATGCCGTTCGAATCGACTGCAAAAACGGGAATTTCCGCTCGTTCGGCGATCCGGCGGTTATGTTCGGGTATGATAAAGCACGGGAAATCGTCGGTGACGATCAACGCAGCGTCCTTCGATAGTGCGGCGACCGTTTTCTTTGGCGAATCGGCATCCTTCTGCAAATAAGAGACATAGCGGATCCCTCGCGAAGCAAATTCCCGCCGCTTTTCCTCAACGCCTTCCAAAATAAACGTATGCAAACGGTCACTCGCCCACGGGTAGTAATACTTCAGCCCTTCGTAAACCACCAGCGGCAGTTTTAGCTCATTCGCCCGCCGGATCGCGTAGATCAGCGAATGGTTACTGTCCACACGCTTATACATCTGCATCCAATACAACACGTATCGGGCGTTTGCGTTGACAGGCCGGTCGTTCAGCTGAATTACCCTTTCGTTGATACGCATTTGATAGTTATTATAGGTATTGTTCTACTACAAAGTCACAAGCGGCACGTTACGGAATTTCAACGCAGAGACCGCTGAGTTCGCAGAGGTAATTTAGAAAATGAGATCAGATATGCCTATCATCCCTTTCGTCAGAGTTAGGGTTTTAGTTTCTTGTCTCAGCGTCCTGTGCGGCCTCTGCGTTAATATTTCCGCTCAGGAATTCAAGACCCTCAAATCTGGCGTCGACTACGCCGAGGTGACGAGAGAGATCGGAGGAAAAAGCGTCAACATGAACCTGCTCCGCCTCGATCTCAAAAAGGTCCGCCTCGACGTCCACCACGCCATGGACGCCGCCATCGGCACCGAGAAAACGTCGTCAATCGCCACGCGTCACGGAGCTTTCGCAGCGATAAATGCAGGATTTTTTAGGTTGGATACGAGCATCTGGGCTGGTGATGCAGCGGGGCTATTAATGAGTCGGAGCAAATTGCTAAGTGAGCCTACAGGGGGTCGAACTGCTCTGGTTCTTTACAATGGACCGGAAACGACCGAGGCAGCATTCCATCGATTTGAGTACCGCGGATTTCTGATATACGGCAAAAACGAGAGAATTTCGATTCTAGGTGCCAATCGCGAACGGAAAGCGGACGACCTGGTGCTTTTCACGCCTGAATTTCACCGAACCACTCTTACAAGCGGCGTGGGTTTGGAGGTCAAAGTCGTCAAAGACAAAGTTGTTGAAATTGGGAATCCAATGGGCAACTCGGACATACCAGAAAATGGCTTTGTGCTGTCGGCATCAGGACAATATCGAGCCGAGCTGTTGAAATTGAAGAGAAACCAGCGAGTGGTGATCGCTTCAGGTCCGACTCCCGTTGACGGCGAGCCGGTACCGCTGCCAATCAGCTTTGTTCAAGATGCCGTCGCCGGCGTTCCGCGGCTAATCAAAAATGGCCGTGTAGACATCACTTGGGAGCAGGAAAAGACGACCAAATCGTTTGTCGAAACGCGGCATCCGCGTACGGCGGTGGCGAAGCTCAAGGACGGCAAGTTTTTGATGATAACGGTCGATGGAAGGAGCGAGGTGAGCGGCGGCATTGGTTTGCAGGATCTCGCCGAATATTTACTCAGCCTCGGCGCGACCGACGCGATGAACCTCGACGGCGGCGGCTCGACGACGATGTTCGTTGACGGCAAGGTGGTCAACAAACCATCCGACAAAGAAGGCGAGCGAAAGGTGAGCGATGCGATCCTAGTTACTCTTCGAAGGCCGGATCGTTAAAGATTAGAATTCCACCTATCAGCAACGAGCCGTCCGCTCGCAGGCAGCATGCCCAAAGCTCTCGCTCAAAGCTGGGAGCTGATAGCTTGTAGCTGGAATTCTAAACTCCTACTGCTTCGTTTTCGCAATCTCCGGCTTCGCCTGCGGCTCGATCTTGAGAATGAACCTCGTCAGTTCCCTTTTATAAAAGCGGTAATGCGCCGTGTATCTGTGTTGAGCTTCGCCGACCGTTACACTGTTGACGCTATAGTCAAATGCTTCCTCATTGTCCTTGACTGCCCGATTGTCTGGCTCGCCCTTTCGGCGGATCACATCGTTAGGGCCGATGATGTTGCTTCGACCGACATTCGGAACTCCGACGATCAGCGGCAAAGCGAGATTGCCTGCCTTCTGTCGAAAGCCGATGAAGATGCCCGACTCCGTCACAAAATGTCCTAGGTCTTTCAAGAAAAAATGCCGCTTCTGGTACCAATCACCGACCTTAAAAACTTCAATCTCAGTCACAAAATACGGATCTTCGACCGACGCGGCCGTTATCTTCATCACGGTCGTTCCCTGACCGTTGTAAAAGTAGTATTTCGGCAGATCATCTTCGTCGGTTCGAGCCTGATAGATCCCAAGAAACGCCTTGCCCGAAACGCGGTCGCCGAGCTTCAATCCCGCAACGCTGAGTTCAGGCACCTTCGATATTATTTCCTGAGCAAATCCCGAGGAGAAAGACCAGGTAAAAAGCAAAAAAGCGGCGGCGAATGCCTTTCGGAATGAAATGTCTCTCATTATAGGATCTCCTTTTCCCAATGTGGCCTCAATACCGATCGCCGTATCAGTGTTATAAACAAAGTTTAACACGCTCGCTGTTGCCGATCCGACGGGCCGCGACCGGTTGACTTTTTGTAAGATCGGACCGAACAGCTCATACGATTCGGAAAACATGGTGAATTGAAGTACTATTGCTGAAAAAATACCTTAGGAGGACGTTTTAGATGAAGCAATTTATTATGTCGGCAGTTTTGGTTGCATTTGGATTTGCATGCGGCGGCGGTGGGATCACAGGTTCCGGGTCAAAAGTTGACATCAAGCTTGGTGGCAAGGACACAGATCTTGCCGTAAAAGCCAGCGGTACGTACAAGACTGTAAAGACATTCACGGATATCAGCGGGAATATTACGAAGGCGACCGCATTCGATATCTATGTGGCGAACTACGACATGGACCCGACGAGTCCGATGACGCGGAAGCCATTGACCGCTGCTGATCAGGTGCGGCTCGCATTTCAGTTAGTTGGCGAAGAAGGCACTAATCATAATTCTGAACTAAAACCCGGAACCTATAAGGCCGATCCGACCGGTAAATATATGAAGCTTGATTCGCTGGCCGTTAGTACCTTCGCCGACGGCAAAGAAATCAATACAAGATTTGAAACGATGTCCAGTACGTCTAAGATCACAGGTCAAGTAGACGTAAAATCAATTACGGCCGACTCGATTAGCGGAACGATCGACGTCACGGACGGCGATAAGACCTTGAAAGGCAGCTTTACCGCAAAGATCGCCGCAAAGAAGTAGCTCGATTGAACAAAAGAATAGCCCGTCGAGCAGCCGGCGGGCCATTTTTCCTTGTTTTCTTAAACGCTAAATTGCCAGGATCAGTTCGCCTTCGTTCTCATCGACCAACGCGCTGCCGCCATCGGTGAGTTTGCCAAAGAGAATCTCGTTTGCGAGCGGCTGTTTGATCTTTTCGTGGATGAGCCGCGACATTGGCCTTGCTCCGTAGCGGGCGTCGAAGCCGTTAATTGCGAGCCATTCGCGAGCCTCTTCGGTGAGTTTTACGAGTACTCGTTTTTCAGCGAGCTGGCCGTTTAGCTCGTTGATGAACTTGTCGACGATCAGCTTGATCACCTCGATGTCGAGGGCCTTGAACGGTACCCAAGCATCGAGGCGATTGCGAAACTCCGGTGTGAAAGTTCGTTCGATGACGCCTTTGGCGTTGCCTTTTGTGTCAGCAGAATTGCGAAAGCCCATGCCGCCGGAAGACAATTCGCGAGCACCCGCGTTGGTCGTCATGATCAGAATAACATTGCGAAAATCGGCCTTTTTGCCGTTGTTGTCGGTCAACGTCGCGGAATCCATCACCTGTAGCAGCAGGTTAAAAAGGTTCGGATGCGCCTTTTCGATCTCATCAAGTACAAGCACAGCGTGCGGAGTCCGCATGATCGCTTCCGTCAGCAGCCCGCCCTGATCGAAACCGACATATCCCGGCGGGGCACCGATAAGGCGAGAAACCGTGTGGGGCTCAGCGTATTCGCTCATGTCGAACCGTAGAAATTCGACGCCGAGGATCTCCGCAAGCTGTTTGGACACCTCGGTCTTACCAACACCGGTCGGCCCGGAGAACAGGAACGAGCCAACGGGTTTTGTCTGGGCCCCAAGCCCGGCACGCGAGATCTGGATCGCATCGACAATCGCATCGATCGCTTCGTCTTGGCCAAAGATCGCTTTTTTGATATCGTCTCGAAGCGTCTTGAGTCGTTGCTTCTCGTCGGCAACGACCGTTTTTGGCGGGATCTTCGCCATTCGTGCAATCGTGTTCTCGACCATTTGAACCGTCACTTTCTTTGGCCGGCGGCTAGCAGGCAGCAGTTTGACCGAGGCGCCGACCTCGTCGATCACGTCGATCGCCTTGTCAGGCAAAAAGCGGTCGTTGATGTACTTTCCGGCAAGCTCGGAGGCAGTGTGCAGCGATTCGTTACTGTATTTGACCCCGTGGTACTGCTCGTAAAAACGCTTGAGGCCTTTTAGGATCTCGTAGGTTTCTTCGACCGACGGCTCGTTGATATCGATCTTTTGAAAACGACGTGCAAGCGCTCGGTCGCGATCAAATGCCGCCTTGTACTCGGCATGGGTCGTCGAACCGATACACCGCAGAGCACCATCGGCAAGCGCAGGTTTCAGAATGTTCGACGCATCCATCGATCCGCCCGAGACGGCTCCTGCACCCACGATCGTATGGATCTCGTCGATAAACAGGATCGCATTTTCATGTTCTTTGAGTTCGTTTATTATCCCTTTGAACCGTTGTTCAAAATCCCCCCGATACCGAGTGCCGGCGAGCACCGCTCCCATATCGAGTGCAAAGATCTTGGCTCCCTGCAATACTTCAGGCACATCGCCGTCGCTGATCTTGAGTGCGAGGCCTTCGGCTAATGCGGTCTTACCGACGCCCGGTTCACCAACATACAATGGATTGTTTTTCTTGCGACGGCAGAGAACCTGAATGGTCCGTTCGATCTCAGCCGAGCGTCCGACGATCGGGTCGATCTGTCCGGCGGCGGCCTTCGCGACAAGTTCTACAGTGAAAGTCTCGAGCGGCTTTTTGCGCGATTGCCCGCCGCCCATCGGCCCGCCGTCAAATTCATCGTCGTCCTCAATGCCATCCAAAAGCGGTTCGCTAAAATCGACCTTTGAGATCCCGTGGGAGATATAATTTAAGATGTCGAGCCGCGAAACGCGTTGCTGTAGCAAAAGATATACAGCATAAGACTGCTCAGCCTGATACATCGACGCCA
>JANLTF010000201.1:0-12543 GCA_031362825.1 Acidobacteriota bacterium
ATGAACAGCTCATACTGCGACGCACTGTACCAGCCAAAGAATCCTTCCATCGCGTAACCGTAAACTACGATCAGCCCCGTAGCGAGCATCACCTTGCCCATAAAGACGAGGTGAGTGTGCGTAATAAAATCCTGCATCCGATACAAATGACGCAGAGGAATACAGAGGATCAGCACCATTGCGAATCCGGCGAAAATAGCACCCGCAACGAAATACGGCGGGAAAATGGTCGCGTGCCAGCCCGGAACCTGTGACACCGAGAAGTCGAATGAAACGATCGAGTGGACCGAAAGCACAAGCGGCGTGGACAGACCGGCGAGGATCAAATACGTGATCTCATAACGGTGCCAGTGCCGAGCCGAGCCCCGCCAGCCCCACGACAGAGCGGCATAAACAAAACGGTAATATTTATTTTTCGCCCGGTCGCGAAGCGTCGCGAAATCGGGAATCAGGCCTACATACCAGAACAAAGCCGACACGGTCGCATAGGTCGAGACCGCAAAAACGTCCCAAATAAGCGGGCTACGAAACTGCGGCCAGAGGCCCATCGTGTTCGGATACGGAAACAGCCAATACGCGGCAAGCCACGGACGGCCTGTATGCAATAACGGAAACATCGCGGCGCAGGCCACGGCAAACAGCGTCATTGCCTCAGCAAAACGGTTGATCGACGTTCGCCACTTTTGATTCAAGAGCAGCAAAATAGCCGAGATCAGCGTTCCGGCGTGGCCGATCCCGATCCACCAAACAAAGTTGATAATATCGAAGGCCCAACCGACCGGCTGGTTATTTCCCCAGACGCCGATACCATTCGCCAGCAGCCAAACCACTGAGAATAGCAGTACCTGCGCGATCATGAACGAAATGCCCAGCCCAATGAACCAATGGAACGGCGTGCGTTTTTTCAGCGTAACGTCACTGATCTTATCAGTAACGCTGGCCAACGTGTGATCGCCCTCGATCATGTCCGGGCGGAGTTTCTTTTGTAGGTCTTTATCGTCCTGCATAGACTAATGAGCCTCGCCTCCCGGTGCTTTCTTCTCAGTCGCATGTCCCTTTTTGGCGACAAACGGTTTGTAATCCGGCATTTCCTTATTCTGATTCTTGAGCCCCGCGAGATAGGTCGTACGGGGTTGTGTGTTCAGTTCGTTGAGCAAAGTGTAATCTCGCTCGTTCTTTTTCGCTTTCGCAACGGCACTCGTCGGGTCGCCCATGTCGCCGAAGATAATAGCGTCGGCCGGGCATGCCGACTGACACGCCGTCACGACCTCGCCGTCGCGGATCTTACGGGCTCCATCTTTCTGCGATTCGATTCGGGCCGCCGAGATGCGTTGTGTGCAATACGTACATTTTTCCATCACACCACGACTGCGGATCGATACGTCCGGATTCCGCATCAGCTTGTACTGTTCGGTGTTCCAATCCTGATAAAGCAGGAAGTTGAAACGGCGAACCTTGTACGGACAGTTGTTCGAGCAATAACGCGTTCCGACACAGCGGTTATAGACCATGTCGTTAAGGCCCTCGGCACTGTGAACGGTCGCGTGAACCGGACAAACGACCTCGCACGGAGCGAGTTCGCACTGCATACAAAGCACGGGCTGAAAATACGGGCCGTCCGGTTGATTGATGTCGCCGCCGGCATAATAGGCGTCGATGCGGAGCCAGTGCATTTCACGGCTGCGTTCGACCTGTTCCTTACCGACGACCGGAATATTGTTTTCCGATTGGCACGCAATCACACAGGCGTTGCAGCCGACGCACGAATTGAGGTCGATAGACATGCCCCATTTTGTATTCTCATCGTAGAGCTTTTCATAGGGCTCACGCGGATACATCGACATGTCATAAAAATCTTCTTGGTGGCCGCCCTTTACCTCTTCGGCAAAGTGGTTGACATCCCACGAGCGGAGCAGATCGCGGCCTTCCATATTGAAATGGATCTGCGTCGAAGCGATCGTCGCCGTCTCGCCCTTCTTCGCGACCTCGCCAAAGCCAAAATCCATAGCGTCCGAGCGGCGAACGTCAAAAGCGTTATAACCAAGCCCCGTGCCGATCTTGCCCGCACGCGTACGGCCGTAGCCCATGTAAATGGTGATCACATCGTCCGGTTGTCCCGGCGTGATCCACATCGGAACGCCTTTGCTGATCTCGCCGCCTTGATATTTCACGGTCACGAGATCGGAAAACTGGTTGCCGCCCTTTGTGTTGATAAAACTGGTTCCTTGCCCGCCGCCAACCTGGTCGCGGGGATCATTGCTCTTATTGATGCCGAGCTTCAGGGCCGTTTTCGGACTGATAAGGCCGACGTTGTCCCAAGTGATCTTGTTTAAAGGGTTTGGCAATTCCTGAAGCCAGCCGTTATTCGAAAAACGCCCGTCATAAACGCACGGATCAGGGAGTATCGAGATCTCGACAGTTCCCGAACCGGTGGTTTTAGCTTCAGGCTGACTCAAGAATGCCGTCGTCGCCGTGACTGCCTTAGGAGCAGAGGCCGTATTCGGTACAACGCCGTCATGCACTGCTTTACGCCAGTTGTCCTCAAATGTCTTTGCCGACGTTGCCGCTGCCGGGACTGCCACAGCCGTGGTCGGAGTCGCGGTCTTCGGAGCCTCGGGCTTTGCCGCCGGAGCCGCTGCTTTCGGTGCTTCTTTCGCAGCAGTCGGAGCAGTCTCAGTCGCCTTCGCTACGGTCTTCGGTTCCGGCGTGGTTGCTTCAACTTTGTCCGCAGCTTTCACCGGAACTGCCGCTGCCGCTACTGCTATTGTTATGTTCGTCGCCTGCCAATAAGCCTTTACGATGTCGTAGTCTTTTTTGTCGAAGCCTTCCTTCATGAAAAGCTGGACGACCTCGTGTGCATTCTTGCCGTCGTAAAGCGGTGCGATCAGCGGCTGGACGATGGTCGCCGTGCCGTCAAATGCCCGTGCATCGCTCCAGCTTTCGAGGTAATGCTTTTCGTGAACGTGCCAATGGCACTGCTCAGCGGTCTCGTCAAAATGCTGCCCAAGATGGACGCGAAGCCCGACCTTTTTGAGCCTTTCTTCGTTCAATTTCAAATCCGAAGGCGTGTTGTACACCGGATTTCCGCCCAAAATGACAAGCATTTTGACCTTCCCGGCATCAATGTCGGTGACGAGTTCGCGGTACTGATCAAGCTGTGTCTTCTCGGTACCCGGCGAAACGGGGTCGATATATGTAACCGTCTGCCCGGCGTTCCCAAGTGCCGCATTCATCGCGTGAGCGAGTGCGTGAACGACCGGCGACTGGTGATTTCCAGCCACAACGATCGATTTACCCTTGTGCTCGTTCAGATCCTTCGCAAGAGAAGCGATCCAGGCCGCATTTTCTGTGTATGTTGATGTCGCTCCGGCAACGCCGACCGCCTTCGCGACAGCCTTTGCGATCTCTGCCATCTGGCTCGGCTTGACCGCGAGACGGTGATCGGCTTTTGCTCCGGTCAATGTGACGGTCGTTTCGATCGAATAGAGGCGATTGATCTGTTTCTTCTCTTCGTTAAAGGCACGTCCCTTCGCAAAATCTTTAATGTAAGCGACGTTAAAGCCCGAGAAGATATCAGCGTCGAGGGACAATATCCGCTCTGCTTTTTCAAATTTGTAAACCGTCTGCACCGGCGAACCAAACGCCATCTTCGCACCGGCCAACGCGTTATCGCTGTTGATCGGCTCGTACTGGACAAGCTTCGCATTCGGCAATTCAGCCGTGATCTTCTTAAATTGATCGATCAGCGTCGGTGAAGTGACCGTTTCGCTCAAAAATCTAACGCCCGCACCCCCGTCCGCACGGTTCGTCTCGATCGCGGCACGAAACTCCGTCATGAAAGTTTCCCAGCTTTTCGGCGTCTGGCGGTATAAGATCTCCTGCGAACGATCCGGATCGTACATTCCCAGCAGCGATGCCTGAGCGAGAACGTCCGTCGCTCCGCGACTGCCCGGATGGTCAGGGTTTCCTTCGATCTTTACAGGCCGCCCGTCATAAGCTTTTGCGAGCAAGCCAGTCGCGACACCGCCAACCGACATTGCCGTAGCAAGAAATAAGGGCTTGCCCGGCAGCATGCCTTCGACAGGGCGAACATAAGGAACGATCTTCTCAGGCGGCTGGATCACGCAGCCGCTCAAGCCCGCAAGGGCGAGCGAGGCTCCCATGACCTTAACAAAATTGCGTCGGCTGAGGCTGTTGTCCCATTCCTCGATCTCGTGCGGATATTCCTGCGAGACAAATTCTCTAAACTCCGGCGTATCCGCATGCTCCTCGATGCTGCGCCAATATTCTTTACCGCTTTGCGCAAGTATCTGCTCACGCAACATTGCAAAGCTTGGTTTATTTTCTGGACTGGGCATTTTTTACTGTTCCTGATTTATTGGCCGCAAAAAGGCACAAAAGACGCAAAATACGTTTTTCAAATTATGCTGCTTCAACCTTCCTTTCAACCTCTTTTCCCATTTTGCGCTTTCTGTGCCTTTTCGCGGCAATTACTCTTGCGCCTGTTCGCGGCAAATTTCTCTTACCTATGACACGTCGAGCAGCTCGTCATCATTTCTTTGCTTCGTATCTTATAGTCAACCTTGAGCTTATCGCGATCTGCCTGATCGATGTCGCCCGGCTGATAATTCATGTTAAAGACCTCTGATTTAGGCCTGATGAATTTCTCGGGCGCTCGGTGACAGGCGACACACCATTCCATCTGGAGCGAACTTTCCTGAAACACGACCGGCATATTGTCGATCGCCCCGTGGCAGGTTGAGCAGCCCACGCCCTTCGCAACGTGAATACTGTGATTAAAATATGTGTATTCCGGCAGATCGTGGACGCGCTCCCATTCGATCGGTTTGTTGTCGCGGAAACTCGCTCTGACCGGCTCGAGATACGGGCTGTCTGCCCAGATCTGGCTGTGACAGTTCATACACGTCTGCGTCGAAGGCATTCCCGCCGTCGCAGTCGTTTCGACAGTCGTGTGGCAATAACGGCAATCGATACCGTCGTCACCGACGTGGTGCTTGTGGCTAAATTGAACAGGTTGTTGTTTTTCCAAATACTGTCCGGTCAGATACGTCGACCGTGAGAATTGCGTAAAAGCAAATCCGCCAAGGCCGGCCAGCACCACCGCCATGATCATGCTGATCTTAGCGATATTATTTGCACTCTTAGGAAAAATTTGTGCCATTTAAAATCTCTCGCGTTTGTCGCGCTATATGCAATAACTAAACTTCGCCCTGTCCGATATTTCATGCGAAACCTCGGTCAAAAGTGGCGAATCAGATTATCTTTTAAGAATGCGTACCAGTAAAGCTGGTTACGATTTTACTAAAACTCATTAATTCCGCAAATTGCACAAGTAAAAAATACCGCGATTCGCTCCGCTTGTGCAATTTTTCACTAATAAGTTTTGCTCATAAGACGGATAAAACTTTTATATCTATCACGGTCGTTCAAGCTTCGCGGGCCAAAAGTGCTACTCCCGCAGCGGCGGCGTTCGCACCGAGTTCGCCTTCGACTATTGTGGTGGAAGCAAAAGACGGCCCGAATGAAAGTGCTTTCGCTCGTTCGATCACAGCGTCGAGCACTAGTTGTTTCGCCTGCATTATCTCGCCGCCGAGGACGATCCGCTCAATATTAAGCAAATTAATAACGCTAGCGATTCCTGTACCGACGTAGCTGCCCGTACGTTCGAGCATTAGCTTCGAAAAATCGTCCTGAGCCTCCGCCGCCTTGACGATGTCGGCAATCGTGATCGAATTCTCGTCGAGATCGACCAGCGACGACGTGCTGTCCTGATGAAAACGGCTCCGCGTACGGCGGATAATATTAGCAGACGAAGCGACCTCTTCGAGCCGCGTGCCTTCTTCGTCGATCGGAATGAACCCAAACTCGCCCGCATATCCTGCGCTGCCGCGCCAGATCTCGCCGCCAAAAATGAACGATCCGCCAACGCCGACACCGAGCGTCGCATAGAACATATTCTCGCTTCCGCGTCCGGCTCCGAGCCGAAATTCGCCATACGCCGCCGCATTCGCATCGTTCTCGACAAACGCCTTGACGCCCGCAGCCATCTCGATCTCACCGCCTAGATCTTTGCCCGAGTGTTCCGGAATATGCGACGAAAAAGCCACCTTCTTTGCACCGCGATCGACCAGCCCTGGCACCGCGACGCCAACCCGCTGAAAATCACCAAAGCTCGACTTCAAACTTGAGATAAAGTAGATCAACTGGCTGGTCGAAGGCTCGGCAAAACTAACTTCAGCCGTCTGCACGCCCGCGATCGCTCCGCTCTCGTCCACACAAACCGCCGTCATCGAGGTCTTTCCGACCTCCACGCCAACACACTTCCCTACAACTTCACTCATATCGAGAGTCCTTACAAAACGTAAATAAAAACGGAACTAAACGAGATTTTAGACACTGCCTGAGCAAGTGTCAACAACGATATGCCGCCAAAGGCCGCGTTGACTGTGACCGCACGGAAAGTTAATCTTGCTTTAGGTCGCTTCGCCGGTCGAAGCGTTCAAAATGTCGCACCAAATATGGATCAACAGCTTTACGATCTGATCGCGCAGTACGGTATTTACGCCGTTTTTCTGTTGTGTACGGTCGAGGGCGATATAACGCTGCTGCTGTCGGGGACGATGGCACACGGGGGACTTTTTGGTAATTGGGGCTTTCTAAAGGTATTTATCGCCGGAACTCTCGGCGGGATAGTTGGTGATTCGGTCGGATACGCCATCGGGCGGATCTTTCACAAGAACGCCAGACACTATCGTTTTTATCAGGTCGCCCAGCCACGTGTCGAACGATTGATCGAAAAGTTTGGCGGCGGTGCGATCATAATTTCGAAGTATATTTACGGCATCCGGGTCGCCGTCTGTTTGTCATACGGTGTCAGCAAGATGCCATTCCACCGCTTTCTCGGTGCCAGTGCGATCAGCTGCTCACTGTGGGTGCTCATACTTGCAGGGATCGGGTACTTCTTTAGCGGAGCCATCACCGGTATTATCGGCGACTTTAAACAAGTCGGATTCGCACTCTTTTTTGTCGTAATGTTCGGGATCATCGTTTTTTACGTGCTCGAAAGATACTGGTTATCCGAAAAGGTCGAGGATGCCGACCCCGAAACAATTCAAAAGATCGAAGAAAAGCTGCAAGCAGTCGAAGACATCGGCAAAACAACGCTCCACGATCTCAGCGAACGCCTGCACCTGACGCGGGAACCCTCTAAAGAAGAAGGGGAGAAAGGGAAAAAGGGAGAAGGGGAGAAAGAGGCTCGCAGCGACACAAAGACTGGCAACTGAAAACTCAAAACTGGAAACTGGTGACCAATTTCCAACGAACCACGAACAATGATAATTGAATCTTCAGCACCCACACGGGTTGACATTGCAGGCGGAACCATCGACATTCCGCCTCTTTTTCTGTTTCACGAGGGTGCGGCGACGGTGAATTTCGCGGTCTCGATGCTAGCGCATTGCCGTATCGAAACGCGCGACGACGACCGCATTATTCTAGAGTCGATCGACCAGAATTCGAGCCTCGAAACGACCGTTGCCGATATTGCGTCACTAAAGGATCACTCGACGCTCGAACTGCTCTCGAAACTCGTCTATTTCTTCAAACCGGAGACCGGTTTCAAGATGACGACTGAGTCCGAAGCTCCCGCCGGTGCTGGCCTCGCCGGTTCCTCGACGCTAAATATCGCTTGCATCGGAGCTCTCAACAAACTCGTCGGCGACCGGTACACGCCCGACCGATTCATCCCGATCGCTGCGGCGGTCGAATGTCAGGTCATTCGCGTTCCGACCGGCTATCAGGATTACTATTCGGCCCAATACGGCGGTGTTTCGGCTATACATTTTGGCCCCGAAGGCATGCGCCGCGAGGCTCTCGATATCGACACCGCCATGCTCGAACGCCGCATCGCCATCTGCTACACGGGCGAACCGCGAAATTCCGGAACCAACAACTGGGAGATCACCAAACGCCACATCGACGGCGACCGTGAGATATTTGACATTTTCGAAGGCATCCGCGACACGGCCGTCAACGCCCGTGCGGCCCTGCTCGCGGACGACTGGACCGAACTCGGCGGCGTCCTCGCTCGGGCATTTCCCAACCGCAAACGCCTCAGCCCGAACATCACCACGCCCCAGATGGATCTGCTAATCGACGCCGCACACGCCAACGGAGCCATCGCCACAAAGGTCTGCGGAGCCGGCGGCGGCGGCTGCATCGCCTTCTACTGCGAAGACGGACGCCGCGAAGATGTCGAAAAAGCACTGTCCGCACAAGAAGGAGCGAGAGTGCTGGATTGGAAACTCCAAACCGAAGGATTACAAGTGTCAACGTGTCCGTAGCGCGCACGTAAGTAAGGGCTCAAGCTGAAGAGTAATCAACTCAACAAAAACAAGAGAAGTTCGTTCGGCCGAAAGCACGATTTCCTAACTCTGTGACCTCCGTGTCCTCTGTGGTGAATATCTTCCTTGTCACAAATCCGCCTCCCACGGTGTTTTGATTACAGAAAGCACAGTTTTCTTAATCCAAAATCATCTCGGAGGAGTTTGTCACAATGAAATTCATATCTCGTAATCTATCTAACATCGCGACGGCCATGCTCACGCTCGTCATGGGCATGACCGCCGTTTCGGTCATCGGCCAAACGACTAAGTCGGAAGGCAAGGCATACAAATACGAATACAAAGCCAACAAAGAGTTCTGCTCAAACAACAACTGGAACAGCGAAGACAAAGTCTCATCGCGCGATCTGCGTGAAATGACTATCTCAGCGGGCGATGTCACCGTCGACGCCAATCAAAACGGCGGCGTCAGCGTCAAAGGCGAAGACCGCAGCGACGTTTTAGTCCGAGCCTGCGTCCAGGCTTGGGCGAAGACCGATGAAGAGGCCAAAGCGATCGTCGACGGTGTTAAGATCAACACTTCCGGGACGATCAAAGCAGACAACGCGACCGACAAGAATTGGTCCGTTTCATACGAGATCCGCGTTCCCCGCAACACAGATCTGAACATCACCGCTCACAACGGTGGTATTTCGATCTCGGATGTCAACGGAACGCTTAATTTTGAGACCAAAAACGGCGGCGTCTCGCTCAACGGCATCGGCGGCAACGTAAAAGGCAAAACGACCAACGGAGGCGTCAACGTCAAACTCGCAGGCCGCAGTTGGAACGGCACAGGCCTCGACCTAACCACCACAAACGGCGGCGTCAACATCAAAATGCCCGCAGATTATGCCGCAAACGTCGAAACCGGCACCGTCAACGGCGGCTACAACAGCGACATCCCTGCACTCGCCATCACAACCGAAAATATCAAAGGCGACGAGTATCGCACACGCAGCAAACGCATCCAAACCAACCTAAACGGCGGAGGCTCCCCGATCAAGGTAATTACAACCAACGGCGGAGTCCGTATCTCCACAACCGAAGACAACGACTAAGTCCTTTTCGTTTATTCCCCCTGCCAGGACCGGCCGCGATCAAGATCGGTCCTGACCTAAGCCGGCGTTTATCGCCGGTTTTGCTTTTTGGGAATGATCGATCAGGACGTTCCCTTAGTTGGGCGAAAAAACCGGGGTCATCTTTGAAGGTAAGCCTAGGATGCCCTCGAACCGCGTTCCCTACCGTCGCCGGCCGCCGCTTCCGCCGCCGATTCTCCCGCCGCCGCTGTGGATATGGGTGACTAGGCCGGTCATTCGTCGATTTGATCCGGCAGGTGATTATCCATCGATCACGCCGGCGGCGGTTTTCGGCCAAAAACGGCTTGGTGACGCTCATTTTTTCTCGCGGCACCAAGCCCCAAAATCGGGTTACCAATGCCCATTTTCGCGATTACCAAGCCTCAAAAACGCGGCACCAAGCCCTAAAAAGGCGGCACCAAACGCCGATTTTTACACGTTTTTCTTAAATTTGTTGATAAAATTGTGGTACGTACCACAATTTCCCCAAAACATTAAAAAAACACGATTGGTCATTTTCCGGAGACACTTTTAGGGCTTTCATTTTTTTGTTTTGGCTGAGTCGCGGAACTAGCTGCAGATCCGTCCCGTTGACATCGTGACCGGATTGCTCTATCTAACTATGTAGCGCATTTAATGGAAAACGGTATCACTACAGCCTATGTCGGTTTGGGTTCGAACCTTGGTGACAGAGCTGGCAATCTGCTGCTCGCGGTACGCTCGATCGTCGAGGCGAGCTTTGTCGTCCATAGGCTCTCGCCGGTCTATGAAACCGACCCAGTAGAAGTCGAGAGTCATAACAAATTTCTTAATATGGTCGCTGAGATAAGCGTCACCAACGTCAGCGCGACACAGATGATGGCCCGTCTCCTGCGCATCGAATACCTACTGGGCCGCACCGACAAAAATCTCAAAAAGCCCCGAACTGTCGACCTCGACATGCTATTTTTCGGCGATACGCAAATCGACACGGAGTTTTTGATATTGCCTCATCCGCGTATGCATCTCAGAAAATTCGTCCTGAAACCAATGTCCAAGATCGCTCCAAACTTTGTTCATCCGGTATTGGGTCGCGAGATCATCGACATTCTCAGAGACCTCGAAGACAAAAGCGAGGTAAAACGTTGGAACCCTAATACAGAGGGCAGTGGGCAATCGGCGGTCGGCGGTTAAATCGAAATATTTCGTCCGGAAGTCCGCCTACTGTGTTCCGCCAACTGCCTACCGTTTCGGCTAGACTAAAACACTGCAAACAGCTAGACTTGAGTCAATTTTATGGCATATTTACAGCCTGACAAACCGGGCAAAGTTTACCTGCCGGCGATCCGTGCGGCGAAAGAGGCCGGCGAAAAGCTGGTTTGTTTGACGGCGTACGATTACCCAACTGCCCGCATCGTTGACGAAGCCGGTGTCGATATTATCCTCGTCGGCGACAGCATGGGCAATGTCATACACGGCTACGGCAACACGATCCCCGTGTCGCTAGACGAGATCACATCTGCCTGTATCGCCGTAAAACGCGGCACCGAACGGGCAATGGTCGTTGCCGACATGCCGTTTGGTACGTACCACGTCAATGAGGACGAGAGCGTCCGAAATGCCCTCCGCCTGATGAAGTACGGCGGTGCCGAAGCCGTCAAACTCGAAGGCGGCCGCAACCGCGTCGAACTGGTAAAACGGCTCGTTAGCGAAGAGATCCCGGTCGTCGCCCACATCGGCCTGACGCCGCAATCGGTCTATAAAATGGGCGGCTACCGCGTCCAAGGCCGAACCGCCGAACAGGCAAAGCTCCTCATCGAGGATGCCAAAATGCTCGAAGACGCCGGAGCCTTTGCCGTCGTGCTCGAACTCGTACCCCGCGAGGTCGCAGCAATGATCACCGCCGAACTCGAAATGTCCACGATCGGCATCGGTGCAGGCCTCGAATGCGATATTCAGGTCCTCGTTCTGCACGACCTAGTCGGCATGACCTTTGGCCGCCAACCGCGTTTCGTTCGACATTACGCCAGCATCCGTGACGTTATGACCGATGCCATCCAACGCTGGACCGCCGACGTGAAATCCGGTGCATATCCAAATGACGAAGAGTCATACGGCCTGACCGAAGAGACTAAAAAGGAGATCGCTGCCACATGACGCAGTTTTCAGAGGAAACAAGAAGAAAAATCGCTAAGTTGTGTAAGAAACATCGGGTTCGCGAACTTTGTCTGTTCGGCTCCCGTTCGCGTGGCGATAATCGCCCTGATAGTGATTTTGACTTGCTTGTCGATTTTCTTCCGGATGCGAGAATTGGTTTGATTGAATATTCGCGAATGCAGATCGACCTTTCTGAGATATTGAAAACC
Organism: Acidobacteriota bacterium; assembly: GCA_031362825.1. Lineage (GTDB taxonomy): Bacteria > Acidobacteriota > Blastocatellia > Pyrinomonadales > Pyrinomonadaceae > OLB17. The sequence continues at coordinate 11,827 of JANLTF010000201.1, forward strand.
AAGGTAGATCTTGTGTCGAAAAAAGGACTGAAAACGAACGTTCGTTCCAATGTTCTCGTTGATGCAATGCCAATCTATGAGGCCTGAGGAGTTTTTTCTTCGAGATATTTTGATTGCTTGCGAACGCGCTAATCGCTTCGTTAAGGATATTTCATGGGAGTTTTTCGAGACGAGCGATCTTCATCAATCTGCCGTTCAGTACCAGCTGATAGTAATTGGTGAGGCGGTGACCAAGGTATCTCGTGGAACGAAAAGTAGATATACGATCATCGATTGGCAGTCTATCGCAGGCTTTAGACATATCATTGTTCATGAGTATTTTGCATTGGACATTGATATAATTTGGGACAGCGCAAATAACGATGTCGTTGTGTTGTTTGAACAGATCAAGGCCATACTTTCGACTGAATATCCAGATTTCGCTTAACCACTCGAGCTTTTGTAATGGAGATCATCAACCGCCGGCAACGAATGTTCTCTATCTCGCGCAAACTGCGGCGGGACCCTAAAACTGTCGGATTTGTGCCGACAATGGGAGCGTTGCACGAAGGGCACCTGACCTTGGTCAAAGAGGCACGGGCTGCCAATGACGTCGTTATTGTATCTATATTTGTTAATCCAACGCAGTTTAACGACAAAGGCGATCTCGCAGAATATCCTCGCGATCTGACTGCCGACGCTGCAATGCTCGCCGAGTATGAGGTCGATTACATATTC
>JANLTF010000212.1:0-8558 GCA_031362825.1 Acidobacteriota bacterium
GGTGTAATAGACGAGCAGACGATGCGTGAATTTGATGAAGCTTGTCTCACGCCGCTTGTCGAGCCGATATTGAGTAATTAACCACCCGCTACCGCAGGTGGTTCTGACATGAGGAGGCGCAACTTGTCCGGTGATGGGCGCGGTCTTCAAAACCGTTGTGAGGGCGCGAGAGCGTACTCAAGTGGGTTCGACTCCCACACGCCTCCGCCAACAACAGTTGTCGGTAGTCAGTAGTCGGTGGTCAGTAAGAAGATGAAGAGATGATCAGTTGGATTTCCCTTAATATGACACCCAAGATAGGGCCGAGGGCTGTAACCAAACTCCTCGAAAGTTTTGGTTCGGCGGATGCTGTGTTTCACGCGCGGCGGACAGAGCTCGAATCATTGCGGCTAAAGCCTGAGACTATCGACAGTATTATTAAAGGTGAGTTTCACGAAAAGGCAGCTACCGAGCTCGAACGCGTCAAGGCCCTTGGCGGTGACATTTTGATACTTGACGACGGCAGCTATCCCGCGATGCTGCGTGAGATCGACGATCCGCCGCCGGTGCTGTATGTAAAGGGCGATTGGCAGGCGTGTTTTGATCAGCCGGGCGTTGGTGTGATCGGTTCGCGGATGTGTTCGACGTATGGTGTCAACGCGTCGGAGATGCTGTCGCGAGATCTGGCTTCGCGTGGGATCACAGTGGTCTCAGGCCTTGCTCGCGGGATCGATACGGCCGCACATCGCGGCGCGATTGCCGGGAAAGGTAAAACGATCGGTGTCATCGGGACCGGCATTGACACGGTCTATCCAAAAGAAAACAACCGTCTAGTGCAAGAAATTCTCGACTCTGGCGGATGCATCGTTTCGCAATTCCCGCTCGGCACGCCGCCGATAGCGGAAAACTTTCCGTACCGCAATCGCATTATCAGTGGTCTTAGTTTAGGCGTTCTGATCGTCGAGGCGTCCGAAAGGAGCGGTTCGCTGATCACGGCGCGTCTCGCGATGGAACAAAACCGCGAAGTAATGGCCGTTCCGGGCAATATCACATCCGGAAACTCGTTCGGCACGAATTATCTTATCAAGAGCGGTGCCAAGCTCGTGCAGCAATGGCAGGACGTCGTTGCCGAGTTGCCAAGCGAGATCGGAGCAGCCATTTTACCGCCGAAGATCGAGAAGCAGAAAGCAGAAGATGCGTCACGCCAGCCGGAACTTATTCCGGCCGATATGAACGATAATGAGCGAAAGATCTGGTCTATTTTGAACCCCGACGAACCGGTTCACATCGACATTTTGCTCGAGCAAAGCGGCCTTTCGTTTGGCGATCTAAATACTGCTCTAGTCTCGCTTGATATACGCGATCTGATTCGCGTTTTGCCCGGAAAACACTATGCACGGCGCATTTGACCATTGTGCGGTTCCGCACAGCTTTAATTTTCGTTATGGTATAGCCTCACATTGACAGGCTAGTCAGATAGGTGTTATCAGTCAGAACGTCAGCACAAATATTGTGTCTGACGTATTTTTTTCACATATGTCAAAAAATCTGTTAATAGTTGAGAGCCCGGCAAAAGCAAAGACCATTGAAAAGATACTTGGAAAAGATTTTCAGGTGAATAGCTGCTACGGCCATATCCGCGACCTGCAAAAGGCCGGCATGGGCATCGACATCGAAAATGATTTTCTACCCAGTTATATTGTTCCTGACGATAAGAAAAAGGTCGTAAGTGACCTGAAAGCGTTGGCAAAAAAATCGGACGAAGTTTGGCTCGCAACTGACGAAGACCGCGAGGGAGAAGCTATAAGCTGGCATTTGTGCGAGGTGCTGGGACTTGACCCTATAACGACCAAGCGGATCGTATTTCATGAGATCACTAAACCTGCAATAGAGAATGCTGTAAACAACCCGCGCACGGTGAATATGAACCTGGTAATGGCGCAACAGGCGCGCCGGGTACTCGATCGGATAGTCGGATTCGAATTAAGCCCCGTGCTTTGGCGCAAGATCAGTGCCGGTGGTACCAATTTGAGCGCGGGACGTGTGCAGAGCGTCGCGGTACGCCTGATCGCCGACCGGGAACGGGATATCAATGCCTTTCAATCGTTGAGTCATTTCAAGATCGAAGGGGTTTTCTTTGCCGATGACATTACTGGAAAGCAAGTAACATTCAAAGCCGAAGGAAAAAAACAGGACAGTTCGGAGGATGCGGAAGGGTTTTTGAACGGATGTATCGGCGCCGACTACGAAGTAACCGATATTAAGGTGAAACCAGGTAAGCGTACGCCCGCTCCGCCTTTTACAACCTCAACGCTGCAACAGGAAGCATCAAGAAAACTGGGTTACGGTGTGGCCAGAACGATGCAGATCGCCCAGAAGCTTTACGAAAACGGCCACATCACCTATATGCGTACGGACAGCGTCAGCCTGAGCGCTACGGCTCTCGCAGACATCACGCAGACGGTGAGCAGCCTCTACGGTGACAGGTACCAGCAGTTCCGCAAGTTCAAAAACAAGAACGAGTCCGCACAAGAAGCTCACGAAGCCATTCGCCCGACCTACACGAGTAACACGACCATTCAGGAACCGGAATGGCAGAAGTTATACGAACTTATCTGGAAGCGAACTATGGCCTCGCAAATGGCCGATGCTGAGTTAGAAAAAACAACGGTCAAAATTGAAATTTCTACGAACAAGGAAGAGCTAACAGCTTCAGGAGAAGTCTTGAAGTTCGATGGATTTCTGAAAGTTTATCAGGAAGATAAGGATGAGGACGACGCGGAAGAATCCTCCGAAGGCCTGCTGCCGCCGATGAAGGTGGGGCAGTCGTTGCCGCTGTCTGAACTCAGAGCAACGGAGCGGTTCAGCCGTGCTCAACCGCGATACACCGAAGCCTCTCTGGTCAAAAAATTAGAGGAGCTCGGTATCGGCCGCCCGTCCACCTATGCACCGACAATTTCTACGATCCAGAAACGGGGTTATGTTGAGAAAAGAGATAAAGAAGGCACGCCGAGGGCTTTTCGCGTTTTGGTCTTAAAAGACGATTCGATCAGTAAAAAAGAAGAATCTGAGAATACCGGTGCAGAAAAGGCAAAGTTGTTCCCGTCGGACCTAGGCCTCGTAGTGACCGATTTTCTGAAACTGCATTTCGACGCCATCATGGATTATGGTTTTACCGCCAAGATCGAGGGAGAGTTCGATGAGGTAGCTAACGGCAAGCTGAAGTGGAACGACATGCTCGATGAGTTTTACGGCCCCTTCAAAAAAGACGTCGACAACACAATAGAAAATGCTGAGCGTGTGAAAGGCGAAAGGGTGCTCGGCAACGACCCCGAAAGCGGCAAACCCGTCGTCGCCCGCATGGGACGCTTCGGCCCGATCATTCAGATAGGCAGTGCTGCGGAAGAGGAGAAGCCTAGATTTGCAAAGGTCCCGACTGGGCAGAGCATCGAGACCATCACTTTTGAAGAAGCGTTGTCCCTGTTCAAATTGCAGGACGCGATGGGCAGTTATGATGGCAAAGATCTGTCAGTGAGCATCGGCCGCTTTGGTCCGTATGTAAAATGGGGTGACGAATTTGTGTCTATACCCCGCGGCACCGACCTTGCGACGGTGGACACTGACAAAGCGATCGAGTTTATTAAGGCTAAACAAATAGCGGACGCTCCTGTTGGCGAGTACGACAATAAACCGATCACAAAAGGAACGGGACGCTTTGGGCCTTTTATTAAATGGGACGGTTTGTACATCAACGTGCCCCGGCGGTACGATTTTGAGAACCTGACGCAGGCCGACATGAACGAACTGATCGAGGCAAAGGTCGCCAAAGAAGCAAACCGTTACATACAACGTTGGGAAGATGAAAAGATATCGCTGGAAAATGCCCGTTGGGGCCCTGTCATCAAATTCGGCAAAAAGATCATTTACATTCCGAAAAAAGCCGATGGCACGCGTTCCACGGCGGAAGAGGCCTCAACTCTAACGCTCGAACAGGTAAAAAAACTGATCGAAGCGGAAGTGCCAGGAGCGTTTGCCAAGAAGACAAAGTCTTCAGCGAAGAGGACACCTGCTAAGAAAGCTGCGAAGAAGATCGCAAGATCATGAGACTGTGAGACGGCCGAACGATCAGACGGCACCGTTCCGTTTTTGCCAAACCGAAGAGTGTAGTTATAAAATGGCAGTCGATAACATAAACGTAACATCCGAAAATGTTGCCGACGAGGCAGCCCGGGCTTGAGCCGACGCTAATGAACGAAAATCTCCAGTTTCTAAAGGCATTTCTAAAAAATCCAGGCAAGGTCGGGGCCATAGCACCAAGTTCGCCGGAGCTCGCGGCCGAGATGCTGCAGGGCATTGAGCCCGACGACGACAACATCGTTCTCGAACTCGGCGTCGGAACCGGTGCGATCACAAAATACCTGCAAGAGATCATTCCGAGCCGTCGCGCGTACCTTGGTATCGAGCTAGACGAAAATCTCGTCAGATCGCTCAAAACGAAGTTCGACGATCTCAACATCATCTGCGGCAGCGCAGCCGACGCCTATCAGATCCATCAGGATTCCGGCCTTGGCAAAGTTCGCTACGTTGTTTGCTGTCTGCCTTTTGTCTCGCTGCCAAAAGAGGTCAGCGAGATAGTGCTGATGGAGATCGAGAAATTCATGGGCGAAGGCTGTGAGTTTCGCATGTTCCAGTACGCACACGGCTATTATCTGCCACCCGCGATCAAGCTCCGCGAGTTTCTCCGAAACCGCTACGGCAAAACAAAACGCAGCCCTTTAGTTCTAAAGAATGTTCCTCCGGCATTCACTCTCACTTGGTCGACCATCTAAATGCCGCCTTTGTGAAACCTTTCGCCCGCTTTTGTGGTATAAAAGTAAGCAAATCTACACAAAACAGATTCAGACCATTTTCAGGAGAAATATATTGATGTTACGACGCAAGATCGCAGGCGCACTGCTGATTTCCGCTATTCTGCTTCCGACCGCCACGTTTGCTCAGACAGCGGAAACAGCCAAACCCGTTTACAATGCCCCGAAAGAAATTATCGACAAGATCAAGGACGAGGGAATGAACCGCTCGCAGGTAATGCAGACGCTGAGTTACATGACTGATGTCATCGGCCCTCGGCTCACCGGTTCGCCGGGCATGAAACGCGCCAATGATTGGACCCGCGAGACACTCGAAAAATGGGGCCTGCAAAACGCCCGTCTCGAATCATGGGGCCCGTTCGGACGCGGCTGGACGCTGAAGAAGTTTTACGCGACGGTCGATGGCCCGACGGCCTTTCCGATGATCGCACACCCAAAGGCTTGGTCGCCCGGTACAGACACGCTCTTTCCGGCTCCGGTAGTTGATCCAAAGGCAAAGAAGCCAAAGACTCCGGCACCCGCTGCTCCGCAAAGCACAGCTTACACGGCTGAAGTCGTAACATTCAATCCGCAGAACGAAGGTGAACTAGAACAGTTCAAGGGAAAACTGAAAGGCAAGATCGTACTCGTTGGTGCGGTTCGTGAACTAAAGGCTGAGTTTGAACCGCAGGGAACACGCCGCACGGAGGCTAATCTGCTTGAACTTGCCAACGCACCGAACCCGAACGCTCTGCCGCGTCCTGCCGCCGGCGGAGGCCCCGGTCCGAATGCAGCTAACGCACAGGCATTTCAGTTTGCAGGGCGTCGATTTCGTTTCCTGCACGAAGAGGGTGCTGCCATTCTGATCGACACATCGTTCAAGGGAGACGGCGGAACCATTTTTGTGCAGGGAGCACAAGCCGTTCAAGCCGCACCTCCGGCAGCTGGCGGAACACCGGCGCCAAATGTGCCGGTCCGCGATAAGAATGCCGTAGTGCCGATCCAGCTCACGTCAACGCCCGAGCATTTCAACCGAGTCTCCAGAATGATCGCGGCGGGACAAAAGGTGACTATGACGGTCGATCTCGCGGTCGAATTTCAGGATCAGGACCTCAACGGATACAACACGATCGCCGAGATCCCGGGAACGGACCCGACGTTAAAAGAAGAAGTGGTTATGCTCGGAGGCCATCTCGATTCGTGGCATGCGGGAACTGGTGCGACCGACAATGGTTCGGGTTGCGCGGTAATGATGGAAGCCGTGCGAATACTACAAACTCTCGGCCTCAAACCGCGACGTACGATTCGAATTGCGTTGTGGGCAGGTGAAGAGCAGGGGCTTCTTGGATCGCGGGCCTATGTCCGGCAGCATTTTGGCTATCGCGGCGACGGCACCACTCCGGCGTTCGGTGGCGGTGGTGGTGGCGGCCAAGCGGCGCTTCCATTGACCAAGCTGCCGGACTACGACAAATTCTCGGCCTATTTCAATATCGACAACGGTACCGGCAAGATCCGCGGCATCTATATGCAGGGCAATGAGAACGTGCGGCCGATATTCCGCAGTTGGCTCGCTCCTTTCAGGGAAATGGGCGCGACCACCATAACGAGCTCGAACACCGGCGGGACCGATCACCAATCATTTGATGCAGTCGGCCTGCCGGGCTTTCAGTTCATTCAGGATGAGGTCGAGTACAGCACCCGAACGCACCACTCGAATATGGACAGCTTCGACCGAATCCAGGCCGACGATATGAAACAGATGTCCATCATTCTTGCTACTTTTGTCTATCAGACCGCAATGATGGATGAAAAGATGCCGAAGAAGTAACCTGAAGTCAAAATGTTTGCCCTCGACTCGCCCGAAAGAGTATTTGATACTTCTTCGGGCGAACTTCTTTTGCTTTTGGGCGTATCTCGGTTATTATCTTTTTGAAAATCCCTGAACCTACCGATAAATTATGAACAACTTACGATACGAAAGCGGTGCGATAAGTGCAGGTGATTGCTACGGGAATGCCTGGGCGATGGTCACCGGTAAATTTGGCCTCTATCTCGGCGTCGGCATCGTTACGCTGATCATGGTCGGCTGTATTCCGCTCGTCAGCCTGTTTTTGATCGGGCCGGTGATGGGCGGCTTTTACTATCTTGTGTTGCGAGACATGCGAGGCGAGCCGGTCGATTTCGGCATGATGTTCAAAGGGTTTGAGAAATTTCTGCCGCTGATGGTCATCGGCTTGATACAGGCGATTCCCGGCGTTGTCTTTCAGATCATACGTTTTTCGATGAATATCGGTGAACTTCTAACAACCGGCGGTGCCGGGCGCAACATCAACTTTTTTCAGTCAGATATTCCAAACTTCGGGCTGGCCGAAGGGTTTACTATCGTTATGGCGGTCGTCGCAATGGTGTTTGCGGTGATCTCGATCGTCTGGCACATCGCTCTGCAATTTGCGATACCGATCGCCCTCGAAAATGACATCGGCGTCATTGAGGCGATCAAGCTCAGTATGAGCTCAGCGGTCGCAAATCTCGGCGGCATGATCGTCATGCTCATCTTTGCGATCCTGGTAGCGATCCTTGGCACACTGGCTCTTTGTGTTGGACTCTTTGTGGCAATTCCGGTCATGTGGGTGGCAAATGTTTTTGCATACAGACAGGTTTTTCCGTTGATCGAACAGCGCTTCAACATGGCGCCGCCGCCGCCTAATACCTACGGCAATTTTGGCAGCGGAATGCAGTAATTAGAGCGTCAGCTCCAAAAACAGCACGTCGCCATGCGGATTGTCATAGTATGGCGGGATCGAGACAAAGCCGTGAGACTCATATAGTTTCACGGCTTTCCCCATTTTCGGCGGATATGTATCGAGCCGCATCTTTTCGTAACCGATCTCTTTTGCATCGGCGATAACCTTCTCTATTAGCTGAACACCGATCTTCTGGCCGCGAAAACCGTCGCGGACGAACAGACGCTTCATCTCGCAAATGCCGTCACCGAGCTTTCTCAGAGCGATGCAGCCGGCGAGTTTGTCGTCAGAATACGCGAGATAGAGACGGCCGTCAGGCATTGCGTATTTGCCCGGCAACGCAGCAAGCTCGGCCTCGAAGCCCTGGAAACAAAGGTCCATCGCGAGCCATGTTTCGTATTCGCGAAACAACATGCGCGCTGCATCAATTTGTTCGGAACGGTGCGCTTGAGTAATTGTTAGCATTGTAGATATTTTACGTTACCTTACCGCAGATGGCGCAGATAACGCGGATAAAGAAATGATTCTTATAATCTGTCCGATCTGCGTCATCTGCGGTTAACGCATTTTGAGTCTTTCCAACTAAAATTTACTATAGAAATAACATGGAATTAGCAGTCGAACAGTACAAGGTCGCGAGCGAACCGTTTTATTTACCTATTGGACAAGAGGTCGAGCTTTTCGAAGCGGCGTTTGCGGCGAAATTGCCCGCGATGCTCAAAGGCCCGACGGGCTGCGGCAAGACGCGCTTCGTCGAATACATGGCGCATCGCCTAAACCGCCCGCTCATCACCGTCGCTTGTCACGAAGACCTTTCGTCCACCGATCTCGTCGGCCGGTTTCTGCTCGAAGGCGATGAGACCGTCTGGCATGACGGCCCCCTGACGACCGCTGTTCGCCATGGTGCGATCTGCTATCTCGACGAGGTCGTCGAGGCCCGCAAAGACACCGTCGTCATCATCCACCCGCTCACCGACGACCGCCGCCG
>JANLTF010000251.1:0-4756 GCA_031362825.1 Acidobacteriota bacterium
TGTAACGTTCGCGATCACACCGGCAACGGTGACAGTGACGCCGAACAGCGGCCAGAGCAAGGTCTTTGGTGCGACCGATCCGACATTGACCTACACATCGTCAGTACCGGCGGCAACGTTCACGGGAGCATTGAGCCGTGCATCGGGCGAGAACGTGGGCGGCTATGCGATCACGCAAGGCACGTTGGCAAACAGCAACTACACGATCACATTCGTCTCGGCGACCTTTTACATCATGTCGGGATACGAATCGGACTTGAATCCACGGCCTACGGGTGACAATGTGATCGACGTTGGCGACTATACAAAGGTTGGGCGATTTGCGGCCGGGCTTGAGACGCCCGATCCGTTGTACAACGAGTTCCAGCGGGCGGATTCGGCTCCGAGAGCGACGCAAGGCGACGGATCGCTCAACGTTGGCGATTACGTACAGGCGGGTCGCTATGCTGCCGGTCTAGACGCGTGGACGGCGGTGAGCGGCCCGACAACAGGCAGCTTCTTCGAATTTGAGGAAAATGCCAAGAAACAAGAAGCTTTAGACGCCATGTTGCTCCCGCGTATTGTTAAGGCGGTGGATCAGTCGGCAAATCGCGGTCAACAGGTGACGGTTCCGATCACGATCGACTCCAACGGCGACGAGAATGGTTTTGGATTTACAATCAGCTATGACTCCTCTAAGCTAAGCAACCCAGTTGTCCTTAGCGGTGCGGATATGGCAGGGATCGTTCCGATAGCAAACACCTTGACAACGGGCAAGGTCGGTGTGGTGACGGCAATGACGACGGGAACTACGATGCCAGCAGGAACACGTGAGGTCGTCAAGATACGTTTTGATGTGTCGCCGACTGCGGCGGCCGGGCAAACACCGATCACCTTTGTGGGATTCCCGCCGGTAGTTAACAAGGTGGTTGATGTTACGTCTGGAGACTTACCGACCACGTTTGCCACCGGTAACGTTACTATATCATTGGTTCCTACATCGGCTAATGTAGCATTGTCTGGGCGTGTATTGACGGCAGGCGGCTCTGGCATCCGCAACGCTACCGTTGTCATTAACGGCAACAGTCTTATCGAACCGCGGATCGCTCAGACCGGCAGCTTAGGCTGGTTCCACTTTGCCGATCTACAGGCGGGCGAAACGTATATCATAACGGTCAATTCGAAACGATATTCTTTCCGGACGCCGAGCCGCGTGATCAGCGTAACCGACAACGTTGAGAACGCTGACTTTGTCGCTGACCAGTAAAAGGAGTGAGTACTCCATTTGTATAATCCCTTTTGAGATTAGCCTTTGCCCAGGGTGGGTAGGGGCTTTTTCTCTTGCGATATTCTTTTGCACACGGCTTCACCGGTGAACAAAATGTGCGGGCGTGTGACGCTTGTGCTGGGCCCAACGGCGGCGGGCGTTTCAGTCGGCGGACGTGTGCTCGACACCAACGGAATGCCTGTTCCAAATGTTCGCATCAAGCTGGGCGACACGGCTGGAAACTTGCGGCATGCGGCATCCAATCCTTTTGGCTATTATCGGTTCGAAGATGTTCCGGTTGGCTCGGTAGCAGTGCTAAATGCACATTCAAAGCGGTTTACCTTGCCCCAAGAGTGATCTCAGTCGTTGACGACCTCGGCGGAATCGATTTGATTGCCACGCCTTAAAACATGCCCCGATTCGGGCAGCATGCTTGCTGCCCTTTTCGTTTTTTGATTGTGATCTAGGTGAAACGCCTTACTGTTTTGTTGGCGGGATCACCCACAGTTCGGTCGATTCGCGCGCTCGATTCCGGGCGACGCGTTTATAGACTGCCGTCACGCGGGTCGCCGCTACGCCGTTGGACTTGAGTTCTACCAATACTTCGCTCCGCTTTTTGTTGTATTTTGCGGGTGAGGTTTCGGCAATGACGATGCGGCCGCGGCTCTTCGGTTCGTTGCTGAGAACGGCGGCGTACGCGGCAATGTCGAAAGGTTCGCCGCATTCCGGCATTCCGTCCAGATACTCAGCCGCGAACATATACGGCTTTGTCGCCTTCGAAACGACCACTTCCGGCACAGGGCCCTCGCCGGCCTCGGGCACAGGCGTTTCAGCACCAGGCGGCACGATCCAAAACTGCGTTGTCGCATCCTTCTTGAGCGGTCCTGCGACAAAGGTCACGCGCGACGCGTCATACTTTCGCATTTTCGTGTAAGAAACCAGTTGCCGCATTCGAGTTCGCCCGGACCGCGGAGTTGCGACTTCGCTGTAAACAATGATCACGCCCTGAACATTCGGATCGTTGTTGAGTTCTATGAAAAAGTTATCCATTCGGGCAAGACCTTCCTCACAGTTATTGCCGGTAGTACGAAATTCATCTACAAGCCGAGCGGCCGGTTTCTCGATGGTACTCTGGCCACTGACTGTTGTATTGCCTACGCTTGCCAGACCGGCGATAGTAAAAATAAATAAGACGGCAAAGTGCGCATATCTGGAGAACATTGATTGTTTACCTCTATTCGTAATTTCAAACGTGAATTGGATGAGATATCAGATCGTCCGGGCTGTCCGGTTTTTACACAGTACATTCTTATCTTTCGCCCGCTATTTTTCAAGCCGCGCGACTTCGCTTTATTTCTGATATTGTTATCTGATGATCACCGTTTCGGGATACGTCCTCGCCGGCGGCAAGAGCTGTAGAATGGGAACCGACAAAGCAAGTCTCACACTCGGCAGCAAGACCTTCGTCGAACGCGCCGCCGACGCACTGTCCGCGATCGCCGAAAAGGTAACGATCGTCGGAAATTCCGCCGGAAAAGTCGCCTCGGTCGAGACTATCAAAGATCGTCCGGTCGGCACAGATCAAAACGGTGCGATGGTCGGCCTTTATACGGCCCTCGCTCATTGCGAAACAGAATGGGCAGCGGTTCTCGCCTGTGACCTGCCGTTTGTCGAGGGCGAATTATTTTGTGAGTTATTGACGCTGATCAACGGAAATACCGACGCCGTCCTGCCCGAACAACCCGACGGCCGCCTTCAACCGCTATGCGGACTGTATCGGCCGCGAACCTGCCTGCCTCACATCGAATCGATCCTCGCAGGCGATGATTGGCGCTTGAGCAACCTAACCGCTCGCCTCAATGTCCGAACGATGTCCTTCCCCGCGATCCCGAATTGGTCGATAAACGTCAACACGCCCGAAGATCTCCAAATCGCAAACGGCCTGATCGACGGCTAGAGTTTCACCTTCTGCGTGCGATACTTTCGAAATCCTGTATGATGCAGCATCACTTCCGACACCCGCATCGTGCCGTCCGTGTCATAGAGTGCAAGCTCGATCACCGCACTGCCGCTGAAGTCGGTCTTGGTGCCGAGGATCAGGTTGCGGCTTTCACGCCGGCTGCCGCCGGACGAGAGCAGGCGGACCTTGAGAATTCCGGTTCGTCCGTTCGCCGCCCCAAAAAACCGATCGAGTTTCTCGGCCCGAACCATCGAGCGAAACTCCGTAAAATCGGCCTTTTCCGCAGGCGTTTCCGGAATCGGATCCTGCTCGATCTTGAATGACAGCAGGTCGAGCTGGCGTTTGACGATCTTGATACTCGCGAGCAGACGTGCGAACGATTCCGACTTTTGCTGCCTCGGCGCAGCGTGTTCGGCGGCCTCCAGCAAATAATCGACATATCCGGCCGACGCCCGCAAACGGCTGACCGTTTGGTAAAACGAATTGGGATCGCCGATACCAATGTCGTACTCGGGCACGAACTGCTCCGGATTGTATATCGGTTTGCCGCCGCCGTTTTGCAGCAAAGTGCCTGCGACCACGGCGTTTAGCGATTTGGCGTCTACGACGTTCACGGATTGCGTAATGGTCTTGTCGGTCCGAAACAGCGAGATCAGGTCGGCAACCGATTTGACCGCCGCACCGGCAATGCCGGGCATACTCAGGGCCGTGATCAACGGATTGCCGTCCCTCTTATCGGTCGATTCGGTTTCGATCACCTTTTCATCGACGGGCTTCTTCGCTTCTTCTTCGATAGCCTTGATAAGAGCTTCGTAATTGGCCAGAGCCAGCCTCGCTTCTTCGCGATACAAACGGTAACGCGACAGCGCCAAAAAATCAGGCTCGTAGAACAGCACGATCCGGTCATAGTTGCCCATAAAAGGCCTGATGCGGCCATCGACCTTATCCGCGATCTCGTCGATCGCCTCATAACTCAGGGCGACCGTTTCAAGTATCGGCTTTTCGTCAGTTGCGAACGCGGTCTTGCCGCCGCTCGAATCGCGGGTCACGCTGCTGTTGCCGGCAGCGTCGGCATAAGCCTTGAGATATTCGGTGCGAGCCTTGAGCAACTCGGTTTCCTTTTCGATGAGCTTTTTCTGCTCTTCGAGAACATCGATCCGCGGTATCGGGGTCGCGGCCGGCGTTGGCGTCGGCGTACCGCCTTGAGCGGCGGCTGAGATAGCCAGAATTATCATTGTAACTGCAATAAATAGAGTGCGTTTCATAGTAATGCCTCCATCTATCTTGTTTCACATTTTCTGGATTTCTTCAAGGACTTTAGACTCACGTCTAACCGATCGGCGAGGCTGTGGAAAAGCTGATCTGATGTCATCACCGGCCGAATACACCAAACTGTATTGTTCACAACGACCTACGCAATAAATATTCATTTACAACTTTAGGTATTTTATGTATGATGAACAAAGAATTTGCTTGAAACGACAAATCTAGCAACTTTACTCGACCAAATATCATCAATTTTCCGGCACGAAGTACGCTCAAACTCCTTT
>JANLTF010000270.1:0-4730 GCA_031362825.1 Acidobacteriota bacterium
CTGATGTGACATTCCCTGTACTATCGAAAGCCGCAATACCTGCTGCTGTTCTGGCCGCAGCGTTCGCATCGCCTTGGCGGCTTCATTGGCCTCGACGCTCATCTGCATTGACTGATCGGCCCGCGTAAACGGTTCGAGTAAAACATCATCGAGCGAGTCCGCCGATATCCGTCGAGTCGAGTGACGGATCCGATCGATCACACGCCGACGTGCGATCATCGCAATAAACGTCGTTTCCGATGCCTGAGTTTCGTCAAAACGCCCGGCATTTTTCCAGACATCCACAAATATCTCCTGCACGGCGTCCTCTGCGTCCTCCGAATTACGCAGCAATTTACGCGCAATCGACCAGACGAGTCCGCCATAGGTGCTAAGGCACTCTTGGACGGCCGTCTTATCACCGGCGGCTATGCGTTGTAAAATGGTTTGGCTCACGATCAATCAGATTCGATATATCTAAGCTAACTGATTTTACCCGCGATTGCCAAGTCACCAGCGACCGTCAATTGAGTATTCGACTGTTATTTAGGGTTAGATTCAAGAACAACGCCCTTATTTTCCATCAACACGCTACTGCAGGTTTCGAACGCCGGAATAGCGACACGATAAAGATGACGAGGAGCGTCGTCGTGATGAGAGCGGAGAGCAGGCAGAATTGGCAGAATGCGCCGATGATGGCGGCTTGGACGTAGATGAGCCAGGCGGAAAAGATCGCCATGATGACGACTTGGGCACCGAAAAGCTTCCACATGACACGGTTGCCGAAAACGGTCAGCAAAGCGAGTGAGAACGCCGCAAAATATGCTAGCAAGCCAAAGATTGCCAGCGGGATGCCGCCGATCGTGGCGTACGAGCTGGTCAGCACCTGTTCGCAGCCTTCGATCAGGCTGCACGGGACAGGCTCGTTAGTGTAATGATGGATGGTCAGATATGCCGCGTCGGCAATGCCCGCGAGCGAGACTACCGTCGCGAGGATCGCAGCCCACGGTTTGGATGGCTTCTCGATTAGATCTTCGTTGGTCACTTGCTCGGTGTCGAAGGTGTCGCCGGATTTGCGGCCGCCGGAGCGGCAGCCTTTGCAAGTTCGGCGTCGATCAACGCCTTCAGCGCATCGACCTTAACGTCGTTGTAAGGAACCGAAACGCCGTTCAAGAAAACCGTAGGCGTCGAATTTACGTTAAGTGCCCGTCCGCGTGCCAGATCCGCATCGACACGGCCCTTGGCGGCAATGCCGGTGAGATCGCTGGTAAATTTATTTACGTCTAGGCCGATCTTCTGCGCGTAGTCGCTCCAGAGTTGGCGATAATTCGGATTCGAGCTCCAGGCCTGCTGATTCTGGAAAAGCTGAGCGTGCATTTCCCAGAATTTTCCCTGCATTCCGGCCGCCTCGGTCGCGACCGCCGCGTCATAAGCCTTGTCATGAGCCGGGATCGAAAGCGGGAAATTGCGGAAAATAAAACGGATGCGGCTGCCGTACATCGATTTGATCTCGTTGATGATAGGGAAAGCCGCCGCACACGAGCCGCACTGAAAATCAGCAAATTCCTCGATCGTTACGGCCGCCGTCGGCGAGCCTGCAAAGTTCGGCGGTGTTGCTCCGGCCGGAGCATTCACCGGGATTCCCGGGGATTTTGCCGTGTTGGCCGTGTTACCTGTCTTGTTCGCGGTATTTGTGTTTTTCGAGCCGCCGCCAAACACGCCGGCACCGTACAATACGCCGCCAACCACCACAATTGCCAACAATCCGATAATGATATACGGAGCGCTGCTTTTCTTTGTCTGTACCTGTTTATTCATCACTTATGCTACTCTCAGCCGGCTTTTGGAATTCCGTCCGCCCTTAATATTTTCGAGTGAAACCAATACCTGTTTCTCAATGCCGTCGGCGTCGAGGCCGTAATCGGCGAGCAATTTTTTCGGGTCGCCGTGCGTCACGATCTCGTCCGGCACGCCCATTCTGACGACCTTAACCTCGTCCTGAAGGCCGTTTTCCTCGAGCAGTTCCATCACCGCCGAACCAAAACCGCCCGCAAGATACGCTTCTTCGACGGTCACGATCAACTGAGTCTTGCGTGCGATCGCAAGGATCGTTTCGGCATCGAGAGGTTTGACGAACCTTGCATTCACAACGGTTGCCTGAACACCATTTTTCGCCAATCTCTCCGCCGCCTCGACCGCCGGATAGACCATCGAACCGAACGCTATCACCGCCGCATCTTTGCCCTCACGCAGAATCTCGGCCTTGCCGATCTCGATCAATTTCGGGGCCGCACTGATATCGACGCCCTGACCGTTGCCACGCGGATATCTGATCGCCGCTGGGCCGGGATGTTCGATCGAGGTCAAGATCATGTCACGAAATTCAGCCTCGTCCTTGGGCCCCATCAGGGCGATGTTCGGATAGCCGCGAAAATACGCAATATCGAGCAAACCGTGATGCGTGGGCCCATCTGCTCCGACGATGCCGGCACGGTCCATCGCAAACGTCACGTTCAGGTCTTGCAGACAAACGTCGTGAATCACTTGATCAAAACCACGCTGCAAAAACGTCGAATAGATCGCCGCGAAGGGCTTCATGCCTTCGCACGCCATGCCCGCACAAAACGTTACCGCGTGCTGCTCGGCGATACCGACATCAAAAGCTCTTTCAGGATACTTTTCGAGGATCTTATCAACGCCCGTCCCGTCAGGCATTGCGGCCGTAAGAGCGACGATCTTGTCATCTTTCGCCATCAGCTCGCACATCGTATCGCCAAAAACCGCGGTATAAGACGGTGCCGCTGCCTTGCTTGATTTGTACGGAAGGCCGGTTTTCGGATCAAAAGGCCCCGTCGCGTGATACGCGTAGTAGTTTTTCTCAGGATTCGGAAAGCCCTTGCCCTTGGTCGTCAGTGCGTGAACAATAACAGGGCCGTCATCGACTTTCTTTGCTTCTTCTAATGCCCGCACGAGCATCGGCACATTGTGTCCATCGACATAACCGATATATTTGAACCCAAGCTCGTTGACCAAGGCTCCCGGCAAAACCGCCGCCGCGATCGCATCCTTGAACGATTTCGCCGCCGCACGGAGTTTGCCGCCGATGCCCGGAACACTGCTGAGCGCGTCGCCGACTCCTTCTTTGAAGTGCTGATAGCTTTGTGCCTCTTTAATTCGATTGAGATAACCGCTCAGAGAACCAACCGCGGGTGCGATCGACATTCCGTTGTCATTTAGTAGGACGATCATCCGCGATTTCAGATGCCCGGCCTGATTTATCGCCTCCATCGCCATGCCGCCCGCGAGACTGGAATCCCCGATCAAAGCACAAACGTGAAAATCCTTGCCCTGCCTATCTCTCGCGACCGCCATTCCCAACGCCGCAGACAGCGAAGTCGAGGCGTGTCCCGCACCGAACGTGTCGTATTCCGATTCGTCACGCCGCAGAAAGCCCGACAGCCCGCCCGGCTGCTTGATCGTGTTCATCTCATCGCGGCGTCCGGTCAATATCTTGTGTGCATACGCCTGATGGCCCACGTCCCACACCAGACGGTCGTCCGGCGTGTCAAAAACGTAATGCATCGCCACCGCGAGCTCGACCGCACCGAGGCTCGCGCCCGTGTGCCCACCGATCAACGAACACGTGTCGATGATGAACTGCCGCACCTCATCAGCGACCTCCTGCAGGTCCTCGACCTTAAGCTGCCGCAGATCCGCCGGGGAATTTATTTCGTTAAGAAATCTCATGTACTAAAAAACCGATCCCAAACATTCAAATTTCGCATTTTAACCACCAAAAGCGCAAGTGGTCAGTGGTCAGTAGTCGGTCGTCGGTCGTCGGATGTTCGTGGCTGTGACTCTGTTAGGTTGGCTGGAAGCGGCTGGGTGACAGCTCGTAGCTGGTATTCAACCGTTTTTCCCTTCTTCCACTGACCACTGACCACCGACCACTGCCGACGCCTTTACATTTCTTTGCACATATAAGACGTAAATAGTTTCAACCAAACGCTTTCGAGGCGCGTCTTACTTCACGAAAGCGTAAAGCTAAGCAATATTAAATAGGAGCAAATATATGTCATTGAAAAATAAATTAGTATCGACCTTCACACTCGGAGCCGCAGTTTTCGCATTCTCAGCGATCGGCATGGCACAGGAAGTAACGACCACGACCCCGGCACCGGATAA
The DNA here is from genome assembly GCA_031362825.1 of Acidobacteriota bacterium. Classification (GTDB taxonomy): domain Bacteria; phylum Acidobacteriota; class Blastocatellia; order Pyrinomonadales; family Pyrinomonadaceae; genus OLB17. Next base: position 4,165 of record JANLTF010000270.1, read on the forward strand.
GGTCGAAAAAGTAAAAGGCGATCATCGCGGCCACGGCAAACGCGGCATGGGACGCGGCGAATTTGGCGGCAAGTTCGGACGCGGCGGCCAACGCGGCATGATGGGACACCGCGGTATGGGCATGTTCCGCTTCATCGAGCTGACCGAAGCTCAGAAAACTCAGCTCCGTACCATCCACGAAGCCAACAAGCCGAGCCAGGAGCTCCGCGACGAGATGCGTACCATCATGACGGCCAAGCGTGACGGCACCATCACCGCCGACCAGAAAACACGCCTCGAAACGCTGAAAGCACAGGGCAAAGAAAAGCGTGCCTCGATCAAAACCCAGATCGACGCCATCCTGACCCCCGAGCAGAAAGCACAGATCGAAACCAAAAAAGCTGAAATGAAGCTCCGGATGCAGGAACGCCGCCAGCAACGCTAACTCCGCAAAGCAGCTTCGCCGCCAACAGGCGAAAAGCCGAAAGATAACTAATCGGAATTCGTGTCAGAACCCGGGAGCGATAGCGACCCGGTTCTCGAAACCAGCCAAGGCGTGAAGCGATCTGCTTCACGCCTTTTTTTGA
>JANLTF010000317.1:0-10480 GCA_031362825.1 Acidobacteriota bacterium
CATTTTTTTGACGTTTAAACTATCTGCCGCCCGTACCAAATAAAACCGTTTTGACCGTTTCGAAAACGATCACGAGATCGAGCGTCAGGCTCTGATTCTTTATGTAATAAAGGTCGTACTGCAGCTTTTGTATCGCGTCGGCGACCGAGGCTCCGTAGGGATATTTGATCTGGGCCCAGCCCGTCAGGCCCGGTGCGACCAGATGCCGATGCTCGTAAAATGAGATCTCGGTCGCGAGCTGTTTTACAAAGTGCGGACGTTCCGGCCTCGGGCCGACAAAGTTCATCTCGCCTTTCAAAATGTTCCAAAACTGCGGTATCTCATCGACGCGGATCTTTCGGATCACCTTTCCGACACGGGTAGTACGATCATCGTTATCGACGGCCCAAACGGGCTTTCCGTCCGATTCGGCATCGGTTCGCATCGAGCGGAACTTGATGACATTAAAGATGCGGCCGTTCTGTCCGACGCGTTCCTGTTTGTAGAAAACCGGGCCGCGGGATTCGAGTTTGATCAAGATCGCCGTCAAAACCGCGATCGGAAACGAAACGACCAGCCCGATCAGAGCCAAAACGCGATGGATCATCTCGCGAAACACTGCCTTGATCCGCGAATCACGACGTCGTCCCGCAAATATCAGCCACGAAGGCCGCAGCATATCGACATGTACCTTGCCGGTAATTCGTTCAAAAAACGACGTACATTCCTCGATAGAAACATCGCCGGCAAGGCTCATCCGCAGCAGGGCTTCCGTCGGAAACGCACCACGTCGTTCGCGAACGGCGATCACGACACGGTCGATCTTTTCGTTAAGGATTACCGATTCGAGATCGGGTCCTTTGCCGAGAATTACGGATTTTCCGAGCTTCTCCATCGGCTTTGCGCCGTTCTCTGAGATAAACCCGACAATGCGATAACCGGCATCGCGCCTTTCCCAAACGGCCTCTGCCGTATCGAGTGCAGTCCTTCCGGTTCCGACCACGAGTATCTTTTCACCGATCTCAGGATGTCCCGTCAGGCCATGGATCGCGATTCGCCATCCGAGCAATAGTACGAGCACGAGCGGCACCGAAATGATCGAAACGCCGCGGCCGATCATCAGCGGCGGAGCAAAATAGAACAGCAACGCGAGGAAAGCCCACGCAATTCCCAATGCCTGCACCAGCCGCAGCAGCAGCTCGCGGCGATTGGTCATCACGATGTAATCGTATAGGTCGTAGAAATAGAGATTGAGCAGACAAATGCCGGTCGCGAGGGCGATCTTCATCCAGCCGTTTCGCTCGCTCAGTTCATTCACCGAACCGTCAATACCGAGACGAATATAGAGCGCGAGAATGACGCCGCCATATATGATCGCGGCGTCGGCTAAAATAAGCCAAAATTTTCTCGGACTAAATCGTGCGGCACTCATCGTTTTAGTTAGGGACTGACCTGTTCGTTCAGGCGTTTGTAGTTGTAATAACCGTAGTTATAATGTGATTCGTCCATCACCTCTTCGCTTTGGTTTAGGACGACCCCGAGCATCCGATCCTTGGGCAAAGGTTCGAGAATGCGTTCGAGTGCACTATATTTTGTGCGGTTTGCACGTACGACGAGCAAGGCTCCGTCGGCGTGGTTGATCAAAACGGTCGCGTCGGTAAATATGCCGAGCGGCGGGGCGTCGATGATGACGTAATCAAACATGTCGCGGGCCTCGGCCAGTATCTGCCTGAATTTGGGCCCCGAGATCAGCTCCGCAACGTCCTGACGCGCTTCGCCGCCTGGCAGCAGATGCAAGCCCGAAGGCTCAAGCCTCACGATCGATTCTTTTAACGTGGCCGTTCCGGCTAGCACATCCGACAATCCTTTGTCCGTCTCGATACCCATATAATCCGCCAGGCTCGGCATACGCAGGTCGCTGTCGATTATGAGTGCCCGGACGCCGTCGGTCTGTGCCAATAGCCACGAAAGATTGATCGACGTGACCGATTTGCCTTCGCTTGGATTGATGCTGGCGACGACGATGGTCTTGAGATCGTTTCGCTGTCCTTTGTGCAGGACGTGCGTTCGCAAAGATCGGTATTCCTCACAATACGATGAATTTGGTTGAGTTATCGCCACTAGACGAGGCTCAACGCGCTCGGGGTCAACCTGCCAACTGACAAAGTCAGGCAGCGGCTTGACGACCGAGCGCGTTGGGCTGTCGACGTTCAAATTTGCCCCGGCAGTTATACCCGTTTCCAAATCAGGGAGTGCCGTCCCGAAGTTAGATTCCGGCTGCCCATTGAACGTCGATACTGGATGACCGATGGTGAATTCAGGCGATACGAGATCCGCCGGCACGAATGCCCTGCGAACGTCGCCATTGAACGGCACAACGGTCGCCGTCATGCCTTCGCCATTCGGTGTTTCAGTTCTTTTCTTTTGTAATGCTTGTAAGATGCTCATGGCTTTCTTATTTGGTTTTTGGTGTTTGGTCTTTGGTTTTTGAACTAACTTCTGGCTTTCAGCTCTTTCAAAGACCGAAGACCAAAAGCCCAAAACCAGTCTTTAATAGAACCCACCCAACTCGCCGATCTCGAGATGAATATCATCGTCGATATCGTCAAACTTAAACTCGCCACGCTTCGCTTCCCCGTTCGAGTGGCCGTTGGAATGACTATTCGAATGGCCGTTGCCATTTGCCTTGCCATTCCCATTTCCGTTTCCGTTTCCGTACGAACGCTGGCTGTTGTTCCACAGCTCTTCGCGGGCTTCGGCGGTCAAAACGCCGGGGGCATTGAAATCAGACATCGGTGCTGCCTGTTCGCGTTTTTCCATCGGCGGGATGAGGTCGAGATTTTCGGCGACTTCCTCGATCACCTTGCGGCCGATCGTGCGCGTCCCGGCTGCATAGGCCGTTAGCATCGCGTTGTCACAGAGATTGTTGATGTTACGCGGAATTCCCTCGCTACATCGAAAAATATAATCGACAGCCTCCGGCGTAAAGATCTTCGGCTGGTCTGATCCGGCGATGAGCAGGCGTTCGGTGATGTAACGCTCGACTTCCTCGACACTCGGGAACGAATGCATGTTGCACCGCAGAGCAACACGCTGTTTGAGCTGTCTGAGGTTCGCTTGATTTAGCTTGTCGCGAAGCTCCTGCTGGCCGGTCAAAACGATCTGCAGATGTTTGGCATTATCCGACTCAAAATTGAGCAAGAGGCGAATTTCTTCGAGCACGTAATCCGAAAGTTCATGAGCTTCGTCGATGATTATCACGGTCCGAAGCCCGCGTCGATGGCGCTCTTCCAATACCTTGCCCATCGTGTTGAGCAGTTCGGATTTGTTCGTCCAGTCCTTGATGCCGAGCATCTGCGTGACATGGTGATAGAATTCCTCAACCGACAAACGCGGATTGAAAACATACGCCGCGAGCACCGACGAATCGAGCCGCCGCAGTATCCATCTGAGGGCCGTTGTCTTACCAGTACCGACCTCGCCCGTCAGGACGATCAAGCCCTTGGCGTTCTCAAGCCCGTAATACAAGCTCGCGAGCACCTCGTTATAGCTCGGCGTGAACACGATAAACCGCGGATCCGGCGTCAACGTGAACGGAATGTCTTCTAAGCCAAAAAATTCTTTGTACATAATTACCTCGTCTTTTCAGTAGCCCGCAAGTGAGTAAGGGCCCTTTTCAAGCGTCACTGGCCCTTGCTCACGTGCGGGCTACTGACACAAATCTCTACGAAACCAACCGATCGAATAACCTCGTTGCCTGCAATATCAAAATGATCACCGGTATCACACCGATCGCGGCCACGGCTGCGGCCCCAAGTTTTAGCCAGCCCGAACGCCGAATCCACTGTTTCTCCGCAGGCGAAAGCAGCGGCGGAACCGACGCGAGGACCGGTAAGCCCGTGTAATGTTTCGCGTCCTCGATGCTCTGTATCTTGAAAAATCTCGGTATTTCTGAGAATGCCGTGAGTATCAATCCGAACAAAAGGCCGACACCCGCACCGACCAGTGTCAGCACAAAACGCTTCGGCGCGACCGGCGATTGAGGTACGTTTGCCGGGTCCTGTACGCGGATCGTTTCACCCTGGGCGTTGGTCTCGACGCCGACTACGGTTTCTGCTTCGTTCTTTTTCTTTAGGATCTCGTCGTAGGTCTGTTTCGACGACTGATACTGTGCCGTGATGCCTTCGAGAGCGACCTTGACACCCGGAACGGCATTGATCCGCGCCTCAAGTGCAGCGACCTCGGCGGCATTCTGTCTGATCTCACCGTCCTTTCCGGAAAGCTGCGATTCGATCTGCCCGATCTCGGACTGAATGCGCTGGTTCTCAAGTTCAAGCGATTTTTTCTGCAACTCGGCCTTGCGGCTGCTCGATTGCGTTGCGTTCGCCACGCGTTTATCGGCATTCTTTCGCAGGTTTTCAAACTCTTCGTTCACACGCGCGAGTTCGCTTTGCTTTGCTACGACGGACGGATGCTTTTCCTTATATACCTTTAGCAGCGTGTCGAGTTGGGCGTTGATGTCGGCACGACGTTTGATGAGTTCTGCGTACGCAGTCGAATTCTCAGGATCAGCGATCGAACGCACAGTGTCCTGCGTTTCCTTTTGGCCGAAATCCTCGATGAGGGCCATCTGACGGTTGTTCGCGCCAATGGTGTCGCTGAGTCGGCCTTTTTGGTTCATCAGCGATTCCTTTTCCTTCATGATGTTCGCTTCGCGGTCGCGAAGCCCGCCGAGCTGTGCTACCAATCCTTGCTCGGATTCCGGCAATGTCGCGACATTCTGCGTCATGATCTCGAGCCGCTGGCGTTCGAGCTCGTCCATTGCGATCTTCTTTTCTTCGAGCTGCTTTTCGAACAGGTCTTTCGTCGATTCGGCGATCTCGGTTCCCCGCTGAACCTGAGCGTTGACGTATTTACTTGCTAGTTCCGCGGTCACATTGCGTGTCGCCTGCGGATCGCGGTCGCGATATCGTATGCGGAACGCAGCGACTTTTTCACTGCCCGAATCTTCGAGATCGACCTTGATGTTCTTGTACATCTTCTCGATGATCATTTCCATCGGCATTCCCGAGTTGCGTTCGGCCTTGTAAAGATCGTATTTCTGCACCATCGGTTCGAGCGATGAACGGCTCAGCACCTCCTGGTTGATGGTCTGCAAACGCTGCGAAAGGTCTTCGTTGGTTAGTGATGCGACGAGAGTCGGCGAGATCGTCGGAGCACGCACAGTCAGCAGTGACGTCGATTCATAGATCGCGGGCAGCTTATAAACGACATAGCCGATGGCCGCCGTAAACGTGATGATCGGTAGGATGATCATCCATTTCTGCCGCTTCAGTATGCCGATCAGTTCACCGGCCGTTCTTTGTCTAAATTCAACGTTCATCGTTTCTACCCTTTGCTCTTGCCTTCGTCACGACGCGCCAAAACCACGCGCAATATACCGGCCGACGATACAAGCCCGATGACAAACAGCAGCACGCTCAGCGATTCCGGAATTCCGGCAAGCAGCGGCCACGAGGCGGTGAGATCTGATATTGCGAGTCCAAACAACATAACTACTCCTTACAGACTTGCGAGCAACTTCTTCGCGTCCAAAACTTCCTGCTGGCTCAATTCGCTCTCGGCCCGCAGCGAGGTCTCAGCCTCCCGCCGTGCCGAAGCCTTGTCGCCCGCCATCGAAAGCGCCGTTGCGAGACGAACTCGATAGCCCGCAGTCGCCGCCCTGCCCGATTTCTCATCAAGCGCGATAGCCTTGCGAAGCTGTTCAACCGCCGGTGAATACAGACCTTTCTTCAAATAGACCCAGCCAAGCGTGTCGTAAAATCCCGCAACCGACTGATTCTTTGCAACCGACGCTGTCGCAAGCTGCAACGCTTCGTCCAGATTTCCGCCTGTTTCCGCTAACAGCCAAGCCAGATTGTTAGCGGCTATCGGCGAATCAGGAGCGAGGTCGAGTGCCTGGCGATAGTGCTTTTCAGCGTCCGCACTGTTGCTCCGCGAATCTTCGAGAATACCGAGCAGCGTGTAAACCGGTGCCGACGGCTTTCTGTCAACGACCTTTTGATACTGTGCGATCGCCTCTGCCGTCTGATTTCGGCCAACGAGAATTGCCGCAAGCGACGAATACGAAGGCAGATAATTTGGATCAAGCGAGATCGACTGCGTCAGTTCGCTTTCCTGCGAAGCGACATTTTTCTCAGCCGAAAACACCTGCGATTTCAGATAATGCATCGCCGCCAAAACGTCTCCGCGTCCCGCATTTCGTGAGATCAGATCGTCGAGCTTGGCGTGTGCCTGCGGCGTGCGTTTCATCTGGATCGAGATCGTCACGATGCCGCTTACAGCGTCAAAATTTGTCGCATCAGCCGCGAGAGCCCGTTCGTAATAGTTGAGTGCCGTCGCCCCGTCGCGTTTTGCGGTATGAACTTTTGCGAGATTGACCATCGCCGACGAAGAGCCGGGCGTGATCACAAGCACGCGTTCGAGGTCGGCCTGAGCTTCGTTGAGCTTGCCGAGTTCGAGATATGCGAGGCCTCTTGAAGTCAACGCTTTCGTCTGAAGATCGAAAAGGGCATTAACGCCGGTGTCGGCGTTTGGCGTGGCGGTTTTGACCTTTTCGAGTAGCTCGTTTGCCTGTTTCAGAGCATTTTCCGGTTCGCCGGCTGAGAATGCAGCCTGTATTTTGAGCAAGCCGACACGCAGATATTTTGGATGATAGCGTTCGATATCGGCGATGAACGCCCTCGCCTGATCGATCTGTCCGATCGCGATCTTTGCCTGCGAAATGTAGTACAAAGCTTCACGCTGGCTCGGCTGTTTCTTGAGAATGTCTTCGAGGTCCTTGATCGCCTCGTCAGATTTGCTTTCCTGCAATTTGAGCCGCGCACGCAGCATCAGGGCTTCGGTGTCGTTGTCGTTGATCTTGAAAAGTGCGTCGAGCTGCTCCGTAACCTTCGCGACATCTTTCTGATCGAGATATATCTGTCCTAAACGGTATCGGGCACGAACATATTCGGGCGAATCCGCAACGATCGCATTCAAAGCCTCGATCGCTTCCGGCTGCCGGTTGACCGACGAATAAAAACTCGCGAGTTCCAAGCGGCTCTCCGGGCTGTTTTCCTGAATGGCGACGAGATTCTTGTATTCGGTCTCGGCCTTGTCGTATTGCTTGGTCGTGACAAAGAAATCGGCGATCGCCTCATGTGCCTCGATACTGGCGGCCTCGGCGGCGATGCCTTTTCCAAATTGAGCTTCGGCCTCAGCGTTGCGTGTCGCGTACATCAAAAAGCGTCCGTACTCGATATAGCCGATCGCGCCGTTCGGGTTCATCGATATGCCTTTCTGTATCGCGGCTTCGGCCTCGGCCGATTTTTCGCGTGACGAATAGTATCGCGACAGGCTCAAGTACGTCTCGGTCCGCCGCGGATCGATCGCGATCGCCTCATTGATCTTTGCGACGACCTCGTTCTCGGGCCGGTTCAGCGTCGAAAGTATCGACGCCTTTAATACATGCCCTTCGACAAAGCTCGGATTGGCCGCCACGACCTCGGTCTGGATCTTCTCAGCCTCAGAGATAAGCGGCGGCTGAATGAGCAGAAAATAATTGCCTAATTTTGATTTTGCTTCGAGGTTGGTCTCGTCAAGATCTACGGTCTTTCGAAGTTCGTCAATGGCCTCGTTAAACTGGCCGAGATTCTCATACGCCCGTGCCAGTCCCCAATGTGCCTTTGCCGAGTCGCTGTCAGATTCCGCAGCCGAGCGAAACTGCATCAGAGCATCGTGAAACTTGCGCTTCGCCAAATACTCTTCGCCTTTCGCCAAAAACTTAGCGGTCGAACCGCCGCAAGCAAATATAAACAGTCCTAAGGTGATTAAAAGGAGGACACGCGGAATACGCGTAATGGATTTTGGGCACTCTCGATACATCATATTTCCCGATCATCTCGCGTTTATCGAACCGCTTTATGCATTCTCACCGGGGCAGGTGGCCATGCTTTTCGAGCGTTTCCGCGATTGTCATGTCCACCGCATGAGGCAAATCCCACGGCAAACGTTAACATTCAATGATTTCAATAACTTAAAAGCCGGCGTTCGCCAAACTTTTATCGTCCTTTCAGAAAAACGCCCAATCGAGTATGGATTTCAGTTTTTTCGGGAAATATTTGCGTGGCCGCTCAGACTGTTCGCGTCCTACGGAGCTGCCGAACGGCATCGCGGGTCCTGGGGTGGTCCGGGCCGAGTTTGGCCAGGAGTTGGTGATGGCTCTCGAGCAGGAGTTCACGGCCGGTTTCGGGGCGGCCGGCACGAACGAGGCATTCACCGAGGAATCCCAGGGTCGTAGCGTGCATCCAGTGGGCCGAATCGAGATAGAGCCGGCGCACGTCCAGGCAATCGCGCAGCGCCGCCTCGGCCTCCTCGATCCGGCCCTGCCCTAAAAGGCTCCGGCCCAGTATCGACAAGCTGTTGCCAATCAAAATGTTCTCCTCGCCGAGCACATTCCCCCGAAATGCCAGTATCTCCCGTGATAACTGTTCCGCCGCGGTTTTAACGGCGGAAGCAGGGACAATTTTCAGGGGCAATTTAAGTTCCGCCCAGGAGGTTCCGACAAACGCTTCGACCGCAACCGGTGTCGGCAACTTACAGCTCAACGACGCAGGAACGCAGATCACCGTGCAACTGACTTTCAGCGGTTTGAGTAGCAATCAGTCGGCGGCTCATATTCACGGCAATGCACCCCACGGCCAAAATGCCCCGGTGCTTTTTACGATCCCGATCACCGGAACGACTTCGGGCGGTTCGGCGGTTTTGACTTTTAATGTAACGGCGGCGCAGGTCGTCCAGCTTCGCGGCGGCAAATGGTATTTCAATGTCCTTACCGCGACAAATCCGGGCGGCGAAATTCGCGGCCAGATCCTCCCGCAGAGATTTGTAGATTTCGACGGCGACGGCAAAACCGACATCGGCATCACTCGTCGTCCGGGCGTTATCGGCCCCTGGACGTGGTGGTTTCAGGAAAGCTCGACCGGCACGATCAAGACCTTTAATTTTGGTGAGAGTCCACGCGACCTCGTGCAGCCGCTCGATTTCGACGGTGACGGCAAAAACGACATCGCCCTGTGGCGGAACTCGCCGGCGACCGGTCAGGTTTCGGCCTACTACATTATTCGGAGCTCAGACAGTACGATCCAGATTACGCCTTTTGGGCAAAACGGCGATGTCCCGACGTCCGAGGATTACGACGGGGACGGCAAAGCTGATCTATCGGTCTGGCGTGCTCCGACGACTGGGCAAGGGGCAGGACAAGCGGTCTGGTATTATCGCGGCTCATTAAATAACCCGAACGGAAACATCACATACATCCCTTGGGGAATGCGCTACGGCACTCAAGCCGATCAGGTTGACGACCCGTATCCGGGCGATTTCGACGCAGACGGAAAAGCTGATTTCCGCGTTCAACGCCGTTCGGATATTGCAAATCCGAGCGCAACTCAACCGGGAATTTTCCACACTCTGACCGCCACCGGAAATATCTCGTACGACTATTTCGGCATCTCCAGCGACCGGATCCTGCCGGGGGATTACGACGGCGACGGACGCACGGATATTGCCGTTGCCCGCGGATTCAATGTTAGTCCGGGCAATACGACATGGTTTATTCGCTATTCGAGCGGTATTCCCGATTCGTCAACCGTTTTCGGCGCAGGCTTTAATTTCGCACAAGGCGATTACGACGGCGACGGCAAGTGCGATATCGGTTATTTCATCGTTGGCTCGACGACAGACGAAACCGGATTTTGGTATATTACTTCAACAACGGGACAAACAAAATTCGTGAGATGGGGCGCCCGGGGCGTGGGTGCGGGCGCCGGCGACCTGCCAATAGCCGGCTACAACAACCGTTAGCCGCTTCCCTCCGGATGGCTGACGAATAGCGGCTTCCGAGGTGTTACACCCGGAAGCCGTCTTTTTGTGTCCACGCGAATTTGGTGCGTGGGTGCGAGTTGCCAAAGAAAAGGCCCCGTCGAAGCGGAGCCTTTTTTCAGGTATTATCACAAATGATGTTATCTTACGGCTTGCCTTTTCCCTTACCGCCACCGTTTCCGCCGCCGTTCTGTTTGCCGTTATCCTTGCCGCCTTTATCGCTCTTTCCCGGTTTGTTGTCCGGTTTGTCACCCTTCGGCTTGTCCATCTTTTCCGGTTTCGGGGCCTTATTCGGATTGATTCCGGGTGTTTCATCCCTTCGTTCATTCTTCTCACGATCCGGCCTCGGCATATTGTCAGGTTTCATACCTTTATCGTCGCCTTTTCCGCCTTTATCGTTTCCGTTACGATCGTCGTGTTTGTCATCCCTCACGGCCATCAAAACGCGCGGGTTGTTTTTGTAAAAATCCTCTTGATCCTTCGTCGGCTTGACCAATCTTGCCTTGATCTGGCCGAGATGCAGGCCGTTGTTCGGCGATTTGATCTTGACCTGGCTCAGCCAAACCGGATCTGCCGTTTG
>JANLTF010000322.1:0-5975 GCA_031362825.1 Acidobacteriota bacterium
GACGGCTCAATTTTGCGAAGCCCCGTGCCAAAAGAGACTAGGGAAAACGCCGCGAGAGAAACTATGCTCTCTGCTGATTACGATCCTGACTCCGCGATCGCCGATGCGTGGAAACACGCCCGTTTAAGCCTTGAATCCACGGGAACCGAAAATCTTCTGGCCGAACTAACTATTCTTCTCGAACCGGGCCGCAGCATCATCGCCGACACCGGCATATGCCTGACCTCGGTTCGCAATGTGAAACAAAGGCCACTATCAGCGATAAACCACTCGATGAGCGAGGCCGCCAAGAGAAAATTGGCGAAGGACGAGGAGGCAAGGGCAAAAGCCGGTCACGGAGTGTCGTTCGGCATTTACGATATTGGCAAATCGTTCGTCGATCCGACGATCACAAGTGAACACTGGCTGCTAACCGACGCCGGTTTCAATATTCTGCTCTCGATGGAAACCTATAAATGGTACTACCATCTGATCTCCGCAACGCGAGCCGCCGCCGAGCATACGTTCCCGTACAAAGTCGCCGGCCCGCTCTGCGACGGCGGCGATGTCTATTTCGATATCGAAGGCGAAGGCCGCCTTCCATCGCACCGTTCACTCCCGGCAGATATCGTTCCCGGCGAGATCCTCGCACTCCTAAACTGCGGAGCCTACTCACTCGCCCAAGCATCACAATACAACGGCAGATTCCTGCCAGCGGTGGTTTTGATTCGAGAGAATGGAGAAAGTGAGTTGATAAAGAAACGAGAAACGTTCGAAGATCTGGTGAGCAGCGATCTTTTCGATTTCTAACCGATCAATTCGACCAGCCCTTCGATCACATGTTCCATTTCCGCAGTCGAGGCACGCCCTAACTTGGGTCCGAGCCTTTTTGTCGACAACGTACGAATCTGGCTTATTTTAGCCCAAGATTGTTTTGGTAACTTTAAATCAGATAATTCAAGAGTGAGCGGAAATCCCGCTCGAGGTTTTTGACTGGTGAGTGCGATCGCGATGACCGTGCCTGAGCGGTCGTTAAAAATGTCCTGACTTAATACAAGAACCGGTCTCTTTCCTGACTGTTCGTGGCCCTGGGTAGGATCGAGGCTGGCCCAAACCACATCTCCTCTTAATATGGCTGCCATTCGCTCGCCTCCATTGCCAAGCCTTCGTCGGCCAATATTTGTTCTTCCTCAATATCGACCTTTGACAGTTCACGAGCGAGCCGATTTCGGTCAAACCGATCCATCTTTTCAGACACGGCAACTTGAAAGACCTTCGAGCGGTTGGGATACAATTTTTCTTTTACCATACGATCGATCCGCTTGAGCAAATCAGATTCGATTGAAATTGTGACCTTATCCACATTCATAGATAAGTAATACCATTAGTCATACTTTTTGTCAACAGATTTATGAAACTACCATCCGATCTTCCGCGTCAAGTCCCTCAAAATTCCCTTCTCGGATTCCCCAGGTTCCAAATTCCCCGAACTGTAAACTCCGCTGAGCGCCACGAGCGAAGCCGCCTGGCTGCTTTCGTCGCGGATTCCGGCGATGACCTCAAGATTTTCCTGTGAGGCCGCTCGCGCTTTCTCGGGCAGATCGTACGATAGGTATCGATCCGCAACGCCCATCAGCAGGTTCGACCGCGAAGAAGGCTGCGGAAGCACTTTTGCTGATTCGCCTACTTCGTCAAGCAGCTCGATCGCCGCTTCGGTTTCGCCAAGCTTATTCTTTGTATCACTTACAGCCAGCAGGGCGAACAGGCGATCGCCGTATTCGGGTATCTCGTTTATCGCACGGCGGGCGAGGTCATCTTCTTTTTGCACGCTCAATATCTGCGCGATCTGCGACAACGCTGAGGTTTGTTCGTCGATACTTTGGTTTTCGTTCGCGATCTCCATCGCTCGTTCGGTCTTGCCAAAACCGGCAAATTGCGTCGCGATCGAGGCTATTAGTGCGTTGCGCGCTTTGCTGTCGCGGGTTTCGATCTCGCGTTGCGATTTGAGTATCGCCCACGCCTCTTCGAGAATTTCGAGAGCCTCATCTTTCGCTTCTTTCCTCCACGAATCACGTGCCATCCCGAGCAAGGCCGACGCCATGTGCGTTTTGTCGGTCACGAGATCGAGCGTCCGGTCGGCAAGTTCCTGGCTGTTGGCGTAAAGGAATCCTAACGCGCAATTTGCCAGAAAAAAGTCGCGATGCACGTTATCAAGTAATTCTGCTTCGGTCCGGGCCGCATCAAACGACTCGATCGCCTTATCATTACGTTTTGCCTCCACAAACAGATTACCGATATCGCACAGAGCCCGGATCTTCTCTTCGTCGTGCTCGATCTCATTAGCGGATTCAAACGCTTTTTCCAGAGCCGAGGCCGTATTTTCAAACGATTCGCCTTCAATATTCGCCGAAGCAATATTTTGATAAGCCAAAACACGGGCACTCGCAAAATCGATGGCATCAATGGTTGCAAACGCGGCCGCTTCGTCGCCGTCAGCCGCTTGTTTTACGGCAATTCCGGCCTCGACAAAATCCGGATGCATCATATCGGCCGCAACCTCGCGGGCCTTTTCAAATTCGCCCTTCGACGCCTTGAGCAAAGCGATGCGTTCACGCGCCTGAGCCGACATGCCGTCGTCCTCGATCGCGTCGGCAAGCTGCATCGCATAATCGTCATCATCGATCGACGCACAATGCTCAGCCACCAGAACAAGCAACTTATCCCGCGAAAACGGATCGTCCACCGTGTCAGCAAGCGCCGCCGCGAGATCGACGTTCCCGAGCGCCAAATATCTCGGAACAACAGAATTCATCGCCTCCGCCCGCCCGTCCGAGCTCTTAATATTCTCTGCTAAATAAGCCGCACAGGACAGCAGGTCCTGCTCGGCGTCTTCCCTAGAAATAAAATGTTCTGACATATAGTATTTTCCACCACAGAGGACACAGAGGTCACGGAGAAAATCAGACTAAGTCCAATATTTCCCTAGAAAACTCCTATCTTACTCTGTGTCCTCTGTGACCTCTGTGGTTAATTTCTTATGGCTTAGACAAAGACGCTCCGGATCGATTCCGGCATCCAGTCACGCAGATCGCTCGCCACCGCAGCGGCACCGGCCGCTCGAAGTTGAGCGGCAGAAACCGTATTTGCGACACCAAGCGCCACCAGATCTGCATTTCGTGCCGCGACAACGCCCGGAGGCGAATCTTCGATAACGAGGCAATCGGCATGATTCATCGGCAAATGCCCCGCCGCCGTGCGAACCGCATCCAGCTCGCGAAAACCGATGCGAAAACATTCAGGATCAGGCTTACAATTGGAAACATCTTCGGCACTCACGATAGTCGAAAAATGCTTTGCGAGGCCGCTCATTTCGAGTACATGGTCGATCTCCCGCCGCGTCGCCATACTCACGATCCCAAGATCAAACTCCTGGGCCATCTTCTCAACAAAATTCTCGATGCCCTCGAAAAGCGGCAGTTCTGCCGAGACTACCTCTCTCCATTTCGCAAACTTCGCATCGACAATGTCACTTGTCGTACCATTCGGCTCGGCCTTGCCCGCCCTAAGAAACGCATTTCGCACAAACGTACGATCGTCCATCCCCAACGAAGCGAGATAATCGTCCTCGGTCAGATCAATTCCGTGTTCTTTCAACACTTCCTGATAAGCCCGCATCTGCACCGGTTCGTCATCAATAATAACGCCGTTAAAGTCCATTAAAATTGCTTTGATCATAAATCTATATGCCGCCCGCTTCATTAACTACTAACTCATAGCTATCAACTATTAACTGTTAGCAAAAAGATCTTCGGAATCTCATTCTATTCAGTTAAGAGTTCAAAGTTAATAGTTATAAGTTTTCGGTCCATTAACCAATCAAGTATTCCTCACCAAACATATTCCCGCGGCCCAGAATGCCGTTCGGGTCGAACGCCTTTTTCAGCTCGGCCATTTCGTTCAAATACCGCTCGCCCATCATCGCGGCGAGGTATTTTCGTTTGAGTTTACCGATGCCATGTTCCGCCGAAACCGTCCCGCCAAGCATTATCGCCTGAGCCACGCAGCGGCCGTAAATATGCCGTGCCTTTTCGGCTTCGACCGCGTTCTTTGGCAACATATTCGCATGCAAATGACAGTCGCCGATGTGCCCGAAGATCACGTAATCGAGCCCGCTGGCATCGAGCGTTTCCTTATAATATCGCAGAAACGAAGCAAAATTCCCGTCCGGTACCGCCATATCCGTCCCGACCTTTCGCTGTTTATTTTTTACAACGCGTTCATTCACCGAAACCGGCAGAGTATGCCTAAATGCCCGCATTTTCTCGCGGTCCTGCTCATTCGTGGTAAACCAAGACCGCTCAAGATCGGCGTTGTGTTTCTCAAGCATCTCGTTCCACTGCTCAAGCAAAGCGTCTTCGTTCTCCGCCGTCGTTTCCTGCTCAAAAAATATCGCCCCGACAGCATCCGCCGGCACGTCAGGAAACTTCTCCGAAATAAACCGCAGTGCCTGCCCATCGAAATACTCGATCAGCGAGGCCTCAACTGTCGGAACGCTGGCAGCCTGCCTGCGTGTTTCAAATGACGCACGCTTCACCTCATCCACAAAGCCCAGCAGATTACTCGCATCCCCAAAAAACACGATCCCGCTAAAAAGTCCTTCCGGCTTCGCAACCAGCGACAAATTGATCTCCGCTATCACGCCAAGCGTCCCCTCGCTGCCAATAAACAGATCGATCGCATCCAGCGGCGGCTCATTAAAATAGCCGCTCACATTCTTACGAACATCCGGCCGCTCGTACGTCAGAGGCTTCGTCGTGATCGAACGACCGCTTTCCGTCTTAACCGTGACAGAGCCGTTTTCATCAGCTAACGTTTCGCCGCGACGAATATCTACCACATCACCATCCGCCAGCACCACTTTTAACCGCCGCACAAAGTCCCGCGTCGCACCATACTTAAAACTCCTCGCTCCCGAAGCGTTCGTCGCCACCGTCCCGCCGATCTGACACGACCACTCTGTCGGATCCGGCGGATAGAACAGCCCTTCGGCATCGACAGCCCTTTGCAGATCACCAAGTATCACGCCCGGCTCGACAACCGCCGTTTTCGCTTCTTTATCGATCGAAATGATCTTGTTCAGCTTTTCGAGCGACACAACAACCCCGCCAAACGGTATCGCCCCTCCGACAGTTCCCGTCCGGGCACCCGAGATAGTCACGGATGTTCTGTTTTCATTCGCCTCACGAAGGATCTGCGACAACTCACCCACATTCTCCGGCACAAACAGTTTCTCCGCATGACCACCCGCCATATTGCTGGCGTCAGTCAGATAATTTTGCAGATCATCGAATTGAGTTTTCGTTTGCATTATTTTTGAACGCGGATTGGGCGGATCAAGCCGATTCGAACGGATTTTCCTTAAATAGGTTTTCCAGCATATTCGAAGCCGCCAATGGGCCGTCGAGTGCCTTATTTTTGTTTGAGAAGAACTTTCTCTTGAATTCCGGCGTCTTGCCAAAATTGAGTAATAAGCCGATCTCAATTTCGGTCGCCCTGAGATAGTTAACAAGCTGAACCTCGTGAGCTTCCACCAATTTTTCTCTCGCTTTTAACTCTAAAATAACGCGATTTTCAACAACCAGATCCGCAGAAAACGAACCAACGATTCGACCATCATAGAAAACCGAAATAGGCTTTTCGGTCTCGACTATTAACCCTTCTCGACCGAGTTCGAGGATCATCGCGTTGTGATAAACACTCTCGATAAATCCGTATCCTAGAGCATTGTACACCTTGTAGAAGACCTTGATGATCCTTCCGGTGAGTTCCTCTTCTTCGATCATAATATGGGCTTCCGTCCCACAAATTTTATCTTAATCCGCTTTGATCCGCCTAATCCGCCAGATCCGCGTTCAAAAAGAGGTAGCACAACCAAACCTTACCGAACAACCAATTCTCTCTCCCGCAAGTATTTCAAACGGTCGCGGAGCTCCGCC
>JANLTF010000393.1:0-7321 GCA_031362825.1 Acidobacteriota bacterium
CGACGCTGCGTTCGTGGCTGCTGACCAAAGATCACAAGCGGATCGCGATCATGTATTTGATCTCGGTGTCGGTGTTCTTTTTTATGGGCGGCCTGTATGCGGCGGCGATCCGTCTCGAACTTCTTACACCGGCGAGCGACCTGCTCGAATCCGGCACCTATAACAAGGTCTTTACGCAACACGGTATCTTGATGATCTTTTTCTTCCTGATTCCGTCGATACCGGCGATACTTGGGAACTTCCTGATCCCTCTGATGATCGGTGCGAAAGATCTGGCACTGCCGCGCATAAACCTTATCAGTCTTTATATTTACTGGCTGGGCGGCGGTTTGACGTTATTTGCCCTAATGCAGGGCGGTGTCGATACAGGCTGGACGTTTTATACACCATACTCGACGACGTTCTCGAATACGTTCGTGATGCTCGTCGGCCTCGGCATTTTTATTAACGGATTTTCGTCGATCCTTACGGGCCTCAATTTCATCGTCACCATCCACACGATGCGTGCTCCGGGAATGACATGGTTCCGGATGCCTCTATTTGTTTGGGCACATTACGCTACGAGTTTGGTGATGGTTTTAGGAACACCCGTGGTCGCGATCACGATCCTGATGCTCGCACTTGAGCGTCTTGGAAGGATCGGTATATTCGATCCGTCGATCGGCGGCGACCCGATCCTGTTCCAGCATCTGTTCTGGTTCTACTCGCATCCGGCCGTTTACATTATGATCTTGCCCGGAATGGGTGTGATCTCTGAGCTGATTTCCAACTTCTCGCGAAAGAAGATCTTCGGCTACGAATTTATCGCCTTTTCATCGATCGCGATCGCGGTATTTGGCTTCCTCGTTTGGGGCCACCATATGTTTGTCTCGGGGCAGTCGATGTATGCGGGAATGGTGTTTTCGTTCCTGACGATGGTTGTGGCCGTGCCGTCGGCTATTAAGATGTTCAACTGGACGGCCACGCTTTACAAAGGTTCGATCTCATTTGATACTCCGATGCTTTATGCACTCGGTTTCATGGGCTTGTTCCTGATCGGCGGGTTGACCGGTTTGTTTCTCGGTGCGATGGGCCTGACGGTTCATCTAACCGATACTTACTTTGTCGTTGCCCACTTTCACTACGTGATGGTTGGCGGACAGGTGATCGCATATCTCGGCGGCATCCATTACTGGTGGCCCAAGATGACCGGCCGGATGTACTCAGAATTCTGGGGCAAGATATCGGCGATGCTCGTGTTCGTCGGGTTTAACCTCACATTCTTCCCTCAGTTCATACTCGGATATATGGGAATGCCGCGTCGTTACGCTTCGTATCCTGAGGAATTACAGGTTCTTAACATTTTCTCGACCGCCGGAGCATCGGTGCTCGGCGTTGGACTGATCATGCCGGTTCTCTATCTCGGGCATTCGCTTATATTTGGCAAGAAAGCGGAAGATAACCCGTGGATGCACCCTGGCCTCGAATGGCGAACAACATCGCCCCCGCCGACCGAGAATTTCGAAAAAATGCCGGTCGTAACCTGGGAAGCATATGGATTTGGCGAGGAAGCCGGCCTCGATATAGAAGGGGCGAGACAGCGGGAAGCACAAAAAGGTTAATTGCAAATTGCGAATTACGGATCAAGAATTCGTAATCGTAGATTCGAACTTCATAATTCGTAATTGAAAAAGAATGTCGACACACGAAACATCAGACAAATTCGTTTATCATGAGCCCGGCTTGCAGCACCAGTTTGAGGACATGGGGCAGCAGGAAGAGAGCGTCTCGATCGGGATGTGGATGTTTCTCGTCCAGGAAATTCTTTTCTTCGGCGGGCTGTTCACGGTATATCTCGTATTCCGCTCGAAATATCCGATGGCATTCGCCGCCGGATCGAATCACCTCGACGCATTTCTCGGCGGCCTCAATACGCTGGTTCTTATCGTCAGTTCGCTGACGATGGCATTGACGGTTTACTACGCTCAAAAGAATAACCGAAACATGCAGGTGATATTGATCATCCTTACGATGTTCTTTGGCGCTGTGTTTTTGGGTGTCAAGGCGGTTGAATATACAGATAAGTACAATCACGGCCTTGTACCGGTCGCCGGATTGAATAAACGGATCAAAGAGGATAAAACGGCGGCACATGATACGTCGCACGAAAAACCGTGTTGGGAAGTCGATCACAATGCTCCGCCGGTAGAACACGTTAACCCGCGTGGAGAGTTTCAGTGGACCGATTGTTCGCTGGTAAAGCTAGCAGTTGATGAAAAGATACTGACCCCTTCTGAGAAGATCGGCTATTTTGTTAAAGACGAGAACGGCGCCGACCGCATTGACCCGCATAAGTTTCGCGACAAGGTTCTGATCTTTTTCTGGATCTATTTTGTCATGACAGGCCTTCACGCTCTGCACATGATCGTCGGCTTGGGCTTGATGGCGTGGCTGTTGTGGACCGCTTTCAGGGGACACTACACCTCTGAATACTATATGCCGGTCGAAATGTCGGGCCTCTACTGGCACTTCGTCGATATTGTTTGGATATTCCTGTTCCCGCTGCTCTATCTGCTCGGGCGGCACTTTATGCACTAGGAGAAAAAAGAAAGTAGATGTCGGATAATCACAGCGAACAAGAACACGAGCATATGAACATACCCAAGTATATTGGGGTGTTTCTCATATTATTTGTCGGTACGATCATCACCTATTACGTTGCTCTGACGGACCTTGACGGACGATTTTTTCCGGGTGCGAATACGCTGGTCGCATTGGCGATCGCTTTCTTCAAGATGACGTGCGTTATGCTTTTTTTCATGCACGTTTATTGGAGCCCGAAGCTGATCAAACTCTCCGCCGTCGGCAGTTTTTTCTGGCTGGCGATAATGTTTGCATACACGATGCAGGATTATCTGACACGCGGCAGCGGCGTTTTTGGACAATAGATCACGGGTTTGGATTAAACAAACGCGGTACGAGGGGCATCACATCCCACGTTACCGCGTCTTTTTGTAATAGCTTAACGCATTTTGACGTGCTATTATTTTTGGTTTGGTAAGTTCGGTGCGGTTATTATCGTCGGTGACTTTGTAAGTACAACGGTAAAGCTAATTCCAAACATCACATTGGGATGAAGTTTTTGGGTACAACAACTATTCGTGTGTTCGCTTTGACGACACTGGCACTCGCCCTATTTTCGGCGGGCTGTATTTCCGTCAAAAACCCAGACAAGACGCCGCGTCTGCTAAAGGTCGAGGACGCACCGCAATCGCAGCTAATGGGCGAAGTCAACCGTTTTGCACGCGTTGGTTCGATGCGGGCGAAAATGTATCTCAAATTCGAGGACAATTCGTTTGCCGAATTTGGGAGCAAAGAGGTTTACCGCTCGGCCGACGGCGAGGTCGTGGTCCAGCGTCCGGCGAATATTTTGATGAAGGTGCAGGTTCCGGTGATCAAATCGGACGTTGCCCAGATGACTTCGGACGGAACTTCCTTTCGCGTAGCTATTTTGCAGGACGGCGGCGACGGGAAGTATAAGAAGTTTGTAAAGGGAACTAACAACGCCGATTACTCGAAGCTTCAGAAATCGCTGAAAAAGGCCGATCTCGACAATGGTGAGAAGATAAAGGAAAGCGTGAACGCATTCTCGAATCTGCGGCCACAGCATTTTACGGACGCGATGCTCGTGCGGCCGACCGACGCGGCTGACGTTTATGTGCAGAGTACGATCTTTCAGTTGGAAGAAGACGTTACGCAGTCGAAAAAATCACCGCTTCGCAATGTGATGCGTGGTTACTATCTGCTCGATGAATTAGTCAAACAGGAAGATGGAAGCCTAAAGATCGCACGACGTTTTTGGTTCGACCGTGTTGGCGGTATTCGACTAGCGAGACAGCAGATATTCGATGCCGCGGGCGAGATCGATTCTGACGTTATCTACGGCAAGGAAGGAAAACTGACCGAGTCTGCTGACTACGCAAATCTGCCCCTTGAGATTCAGGTGACACGGCCGAAAGAGAAGTATTCGATGAAGCTGACCTATCAGACGCCCGAGGCGGTCTCGATCGGCAAAACATATCCGGCGGCGGCGTTTATGCTGGAAAACACATGGGGCCTCGAGGAGGTCGATCTCGATAAGAAACTGAAAGAAGTGACTGCCGGACAGCCGGGAACCGACGTGCCCAAAGCCGCGACGAAATTTCAATAACCCTCCAGATGAGCGTCATTTTACGCACCGAAAATCTAACCAAATCATATAACGTCGGCAAAATGAGCGTGACGGCGCTTCGCGGCGTTAATATCGACATTCAGGAAGGCGAGTTTGTCGCGATAATGGGCCCGTCGGGCTGCGGCAAATCGACGCTGCTGCATCTGCTCGGCGGATTGCTAAGCCCGACGACCGGCAGCATTCTGATCGACGGCGAAGATCTCGCAAAGGTATCGGACGCACAACGCACCGATATCAGACGGCGAAAGATCGGTTTTGTCTTTCAACGATTCAATCTGTTTCCGACGCTTACTGCGGAAGGCAACCTAAAATTAGCAGAGAAGATACACACCGGCAGCGGCAGTAAAAATTCCGACCGCCGTCGCGAGGTCTTGCGTCTGCTGAAACTCGAAGATAAAATGCACCATAAGCCGCTCGAACTTTCGGGCGGCGAACAGCAGCGTGTCGCGCTGGCCCGGGCCGTGGTTAACCAGCCGGCGATCATCCTCGCCGACGAACCGACCGGTAATCTCGATACGGAGAATTCGGAGATCGTATTGAACATGTTTCGAGATCTCAACAAAGAATTTAACCAGACGATCATCATGATCACGCACAATCCCGAGGCTGCGGCCGTTTGTTCGCGAACAATAAGGATGCGTGATGGACGAGTTGAGGACTAGATAGGTGAAAAACGTTATCCAGTGGAATCACGAGCGCGGTAGCTGGCAGTATGATATCTTTTGCCTTTTGATCATCGCGTTCATCTTTCTGACGCCGAAGGCTTGGTTTGAAAAGGTGGACAAGGCAACCCAAACCGTGTCGGCGACCGTCAAAACAGGGATGTCATTGGAAAGGTAGTTTTTATGTTCAAATATATTTCTAACAGCAGTTTAAGAACGCTTTTATTTTCAGTCGCATTTTGCCTGATGCTTGCGGGTTCCGCTTCGGCTCAGGGTCCGCTTGGTAAGATCCTTAATCGGATGGATGCCAACTATAAGGCTCTGACCTCGCTCAAATCGAACGTCACGATGGTCAAGACTGATTCGGTGCTGGGCGAATCGGACACGTACGAAGGTAAGACGAGCTTTCTGCCGGAGAGCTATGCCGGCAAAAAGTATGTTCGTATCGACTGGTCGAAACCGGTAGTTGAGAACATCGTGGTCATCGGCGACAGCTATCAGCTTTTCCGTCCGAAACTCAATCAGGTTATTAAAGGCCAGACAAATAGTGCGAAAAGCGGAGCCGCAGCCGGGGGGGCTTTGTCATTTATCAGCATGTCGAAGGATCAGCTAAAGGCTAATTACGATATCGTCGTGGTCGCGGAACTCGAGCAGATCAACGGCGGAGTCCAGACGATCCATTTACAGCTAACGCCAAAGACAAAGACAAGCTACAAAACCGCCGACCTTTGGGTTGATGGTGACGGTATGCCACGGCAGGCAAAGATCACGGAAAATAATAATGACACGACCACGGTTCTGCTAACAGGCATCGAAAAGAACACCAAGGTTGACTATAGTCTGTTCAAACTTGCTTTGCCTAAGAACGTTAAGGTGGTAACGAGCTAAACAATTTTCAGAATTTGTAAGTCCCCGGCGTTTCAGATGCGGCCGGGGATTTTCTTTGATTTGAAAACAAACGGTGCAGAACCTATAATTAGGGGTTTAGCGAAGTCGATTATTTTCAGTTATGCCAAAGGCGAGCAGTTTTAGCAGATTTACACGCGGGGTCAGACATACCGTTAGGGCGTTTGCCTCGACGAGGCATCCGGTGCTGGTGCATATTGTGCCGATGCGGCGGTGTAATCTGGCGTGTACGTACTGCAACGAATACGACAAGACGAGCGATCCGGTGCCGATCGACGTGATGCTCAAGCGTATCGATAAGCTCGCCGAATTTGGCTCGTCCGTCGTCACGATCTCGGGCGGCGAACCGATGATGCACCCTGAGATCTACGAGATCATCGCCCGCATCCGCCATCACGGAATGATCGCCGGTTTGATCTCGAACGGTTATTACTTTCAGCCGGAGAAGGTCAAAAAGCTAAACGAAGCCGGTCTTGATTATCTGCAGATCTCCATCGACAACGTGACGCCCGACGACGTTTCGAAAAAGAGCCTCAAGGTGCTTGATGCAAAGCTGGTCAACCTGCGAGATCACGCTAAATTTAAGGTCAATATCAATTCGGTCGTCGGCGGCGGTGTTGCCAATCCCGATGAGGCCCTACAGATTGCCAATCGTGCTCGTGAGCTCGGGTTTTCTTCGACTGTCGGTGTTATTCATGACGGCGACGGACTAAATAAAGGCCTGACGGACCGCGAAAAGGAAGTTTACAAAGAGATCAAGGACAAAGGTGCCCGCAGCTACGCACGGTGGAACTGGTTTCAGGACGACCTGGTCGAGGGCAAAGAGCACGTCTGGCGTTGCCGTGCCGGCTCGCGGTATTTGTACATCGACGAAGGCGGCATCGTTAGCTGGTGTTCGCAGCAACGCGGCACTCCCGGCATTCCGCTCCTCGAATACACGCACAGCGACCTGAAGCGCGAATACCACACTGAAAAATGGTGTGCACCGACCTGCACCATCCAATGCGTCCACCAAACCGCGCTTCTCGATTCATGGCGCGATCCGCAGATATCGCTCGTCGATTACAACAAGAAAAACGGGAACGGGTTGAAGAAGGAGACGGTGGCTCAGGTTTTGGGAGCAGATTAATTTGCTTGCAATTTGGTTAGTGATACTTTAGTATCACATCATGAGAGCCGAACAAGTAACTACGTTAAAACGAAAAGCTACGGAAATTCTTAGTGAGATAAACCGAACTAAAGAGCCGGTCATGATAACAATGCGCGGCTTGCCATCTGTTTATATTGTGGATGTCGATGAGTACGAATTTGAGAAAACTCGGACAAACATTCTTGAGGGCATAGCGAGAGGCGAGAGAGCGATTGCCGATGGAGATGTATATACCCAAGACGAGGTTGAGGAACGATTGGCTAAATGGCTGAAATAATCTGGACGGGTCCGGCAAAACGCGATTTGGAAGAAATCATAGGATATATCGCAGACCATAACCCAGCAGCCGCTTCCCGCGTTGCGAAACGAATTATCAATCACAATATAAACAGA
>JANLTF010000487.1:0-17322 GCA_031362825.1 Acidobacteriota bacterium
TGGTCATCTGGGCGATCGTGATGCGTGTTGCGGTGAGCTGGCATTTTACGTGGATGGTCGATTCGGTGACGCACCTTTGGGGCAGCCGACGGTTTGATACACGCGATGATTCGCGAAACAACGCACTCGTCGCTGCCGTCACCTGGGGCGAAGGTTGGCACAATAACCACCACGCATTTCCGCGTAGCGCGAAACACGGCTTTACCTGGAAAGAATTTGACATCAACTGGTACCAGCTCTGGCTGCTTGAAAAAGTCGGCCTGATCAAGAATGTCTATGCGTACGACCTCGCGACCGAATCAGAGTCGCCAAAGGAAATGAAACTGGCAGCGTAAAGAAGAAAGGGAGAAAGGGAGAAGGGGAGACCAAGAGAAAAGGCATGTGAATGCCGAATTCCTCGTCTCCCCTTCTCCCTTTCTCCCTTTCTCCCCCCACTCAATTGCTAAAGCTGTGAAATAATAACGCTACGTGATGCGCCGCCGTAAAACCGCAATATTCTTTCTTATCCTCGGCATCAGCCTGTCGGTGCTGGCGGTCGCGCTAAATATCGGCTGGATCATTTTGAATCTGCGTGAGGTCGCTCTGCTTGTGTTCGGAGTGATCTTTTTTGCTCTGATCATTACAGGTTTGATCCTGAATACGATCTTTCTTGTTCGGGAGATACGACGGAACGAGCAGCACGACGCGTTTCTAAACGCTGTCACGCACGAGCTAAAAACACCGATCGCATCGATCAAGCTCTATCTCGAAACGCTAAAGGCACGCGACCTGCCGCGTGAAAAACAGGTCGAATTTTACGACATCATGCTCGACGACAATGCTCGCTTGCTTGGAACTGTCGAACAGGTCCTGCAAGCCAGCCGCACGCGTGAGAAACAGCGCCTGATGAATTTGGCAGAGATCGATCTCGGCGAATTGATCTGCGAAGCGATCAGGACTGCGATTTCCAGAAGACATCTCGACGAAGCATCGATCCGATTTTCGCCGCCGATCGAAACCGTACAGATAATGGGCGACCGTGGCGAGCTGCACACAGCGATCGCGAATCTGCTCGACAATGCGATCAAATATTCGCCGGACGGACCAAAAATAACAGTTAAACTTCGTTCGGCACGCCCCAAAAAGGCCGAGATCTTTGTCAAAGATAATGGCATCGGCATGGCACGCAGCGATCTTAAGCGGGTGTTCAACCGGTTCTATCGTGCCCAAAACTCAACTTCATCCACGACGAAAGGCACCGGGCTCGGCCTCGCAATTGTGCAGTCGATCGTCGCAAAACACGGCGGGACTGTACGCGCCGAAAGCAAGGGAGAAGGTCTCGGAACGACGATCATCGTACGGCTGCCAAAGGTCTAACTATCAATTCGAATATGAAAATTCTCATCGTCGAAGACGAACAACATCTCGCAGACGGCCTGCGGTTCAATCTTGAGGCCGAAGGTTTTGTGGCGGAGATCGCTGAGGACGGGGAAGTCGCACTTGAAAAGCTGGCGGCCGTGACATTCGACGCGATCGTACTCGACGTGATGCTGCCGAAGGTCGATGGCTTTGAGGTGGCCCGGACGATGCGCGAACGCGGCGATTACACGCCGGTTCTGATGCTCACCGCACGCGGCCGGCCCGAAGACGTGCTGCAAGGATTTGAAGCCGGAACCGATGATTATCTGGCCAAGCCGTTCGATCTTGAGATATTTCTTGCCAGATTGAAAGGGTTACTTCGCCGCAAACAATGGCTTGAGACCGAAAATAAGTCAAGCAAGATCGCGAGCGTTGTGACAGTAAACGGCCGCACCATCGACCTCGAAAATCTCGAACTCCGCAATGGCGACGAGCTTGTCCATATCACGCTGATGGAGGCCAAACTGCTCCGCTACCTGATCGAGCACGAGGGCCGTGCCGTCTCTCGAAAAGTGATCCTCGAAGAGGTCTGGGACCTGCAGGAGGACACCGACACCCGAGCCATCGACAATTTCATCGTCCGCCTCCGCCGCCATCTAGAGGACGAACCAAACAACCCGAAGATCGTCCAGACAGTCCGAGGCATAGGCTACAAGTTTGTGCAAGATAAAGGTTAATTGCCGCGAGAAGGCACAAGATGCGCAAAAAGTCCTTTTTTCTTTTCTTGCGCCTGATGTGCCTTTTGGCGGCCAGTTTATTTCTTTTCCGAGGTGCTCATTCGGCCGACGACGCGTACTGCTTCACGCCAATGTTCGTGCAGCTCGAATCGCCACAGTTCGATCTCGGGCGAGACGGCCCGCGCGAAAAATTCAAAATCACGATGAAAGCTCCACGCCGGGGCCGCGAGGTAAACTAGTGCTGGTTTGTCCAATATTTCGAGCCCGCCGAAGAGGTTCGCCTCGGCCAGTAGTCCACGCCGACGCTGTAATTCGATCTTTCGCCAATAATCGGCGGCCTGAAAGACCATCTCGCGGTCGGGCTGGGTCTTTAGTTCGATGATCACCAAACGGCCGTCGCGGCGAAGGGCGAGGAGATCGATCTTGTCGTTCGACGACCGAAACTGGTTGTAGATCGGCGACAAGATGAGATTGCCATCAAGCAAACTGATATTACGTCGCAGTATCGATTCGAGCCATGCTTCGGGTGCCGTCCGGTAGAGTTCGTGCCGCTTGTTCGGACCAGACGGCGAACGATTAAGTTCCAGTTCGGCTACCAGGCTTTCGAGATGTTCGGCAGTGTCGGCTCCTAAGATCGCTCGATGCTTACCGACGCCAAACCACGCTCTTTCCTGGCCCATCATCGATCTGACACGTGCAAACGGCAGCCCCATAAACCGCAGCGTCTCGCCTTGTTTTGAGTAAATGGTATCGATTTTATCAGGAGCAAGATCGACGAGCTTCTGGGCCGTTTCGCTCGACATCGCATCGGCAGGGATGACTAGCTTGCTGGCCTTTTCCCGCCACAGGTCGCGGATCTTGCGTTTCGGCAGTTCGATCAGACGCGGCGGATCGGGTTTTCGGTCGATCGTGATGATAGTGATCTTAGCTTTCCACTTTTCGGTTAGCAGGGCGTGGAGCTTTTGCGCGTTTCGCGAGCTGCGCTTTTCGCAGATGATCCAGATCTCAAGAACGGGTTTTTTCTTTCGTGAGCCCAACTTTTCGAGCCATAGCATCGCGGCGGTCATGATCGTTTCGCTAGTTAGCTTGGCCGTGACATCGGCGACTGCAGCAATCGGAATTTTATCGATTGTTTCGAATTGGATCTGAGCAATGCGACCGGTCTCGACGTTCAGGGCAACGCGGCCGAGCTTCATTCCGGGAAAGCTAGGCTCGATCATCGCGGCGATCTCGTTCGCCATTTTGAGACGGGCGATTTCGATCTCGGCGGCGATCTCGGCGGCGGCAACTCGCGGCACGAGCCTTATCATTTCACGTTTGCGGCCAAACGCCCCGGCTACATCGAGCGAGATCTCGTTTTCCGACAGAGTTGCTTTGTTGAGCCGCCACGAGTGAAAACCATTGTCGTCGAGAAAGCCAAACAAGGTCTTATCATCATCACCCCCAACATCGATCTCGGTGCGGTCAAGCGGAAACGTCCTGCCGAATTCGCGGACCATTAACCACTCGTGGTGGCCGTCCAAACATGCTCGAATATCGTCAACATTTACCATTCATGATTTGCGGCAAAATGCCGGATCATTGCCTCGGCCCAATCGCGATAGCCCTGTTCCGAAGGGTGGATGCCGTCTTCGAAAAAGCCTTCGACCGGCACATCGACCGGCTGCGGATAGTAGAATACGCGTTCCATATCGCGCGTGAACTCGCGGATATTTGCGTCGTGCATCTGCGAAAGCGTCCAGAGAATGGTTTTCACCGGCTCGGGCATGATCGGCGAATATACGATCATCGGGCAGTTTGCGATAAAGATAACGGCGTCCGGATTTTTACTGCGAAGAATACCGAGCAGTTCGATCATATCGCTCCGCCATTTTCGCGGGCTCGACAAACGCATCACGTCATTGCCGCCAATACCGAGCAGAATGTAATCGAACTTTTCGTCAGGCATGTGCGGAACGAGTTCGTTGATCGTCCGGCGGGCCGTCACGCCGTTCTTGCCGATGACTTTCCATTCGACCGGACGGTCGATGTGCAGGCTTAGATGCTTTGCAAATTGTCCGGCGAGCGCCAGTTCGTGCGTCCGTGCCCCGAGCCCGGCAACCGTCGATTCGCCTAGCACAAATAACTTTGCCGCATTGTCACCTTTACCATACTTGCCGTGCTTGTCTCCGGCCGCGTCGGGCAGCAGGCCGACCTTCCAACGCGTGATCTGGCCCTGAATATAAAGAAACGGCGAGATCGGTGCGATCGCAGCCGCACCGAGCAGATATTTCCGCTGAAGGCGGCGTAAATTGCTGTCGTTATTGTTCGTATCCACCGTTATGTTAGAATTTAAAGACTCCAATGTTTTTGTCAAATCTGCACCGATATTTCCTGCTTCTCTTTCTGATAGCTCCGATATTTCAGGCCTGCAGCGGCACACCGTCGAATTCGAGTGCGAACGCGAACATCGGCGAACTCAAAAGCGAATTTCCCTTTTCGACCAAAGAGCCTGAAATGTATCAAGGTGATTTTGTCGTAACGATCGGCACAAACGAGGAGCATTTCTTCCGGGCAAGAAAAGGCGAGAGGTCGAGGATCGACATTTTTAAGGGCGGCGAGATATCCCTTATGCAGCTCATCACAGACAAAACTTATACGATCGACGCATTACGAAAGATCTATACGGAAGATCCGATCGCAAAGGGAGCCGTCAACGCCGTGCCGGTCTTTGATCCCACGAACGGCTTTTTTGCGGGAAAGGAATTCACTGCGTTCGAAGAGACTGGCCGCGACGGCAACATAACAAAATATCGTGTCAAGAACAACGGTCCCGAAATAGGTGAGATACTTGTCTCTGTGGACACCTCTAGCGGTCTGATGGTGCGGCAGGAATTTCTCGCCAAAAATCGCGAAGGCGAGACTCAGCCAGACGTTGTTTTCGAGCTGCGTAATCTCAAACTTGAGGTGGAAGACAGCGTTTTTCAGCTTCCGGCCGGTTTTCGAAAGGTCAGCAAAGAGGAGTTTCGTGCGGCAAAACCCAAGTGAGACAAGTAAATTGAGCGTCGCGAGAATTTCGTTTAGGCATCGTCGTGATAAAATCAAACAACCAAATGTACCTATCAAAATCAACGCAATACTTGCTTGTCCTCGCGATTTCGACTCTCTTCTTTCCGGGCTGTAAAACGGTCTCGACCGGTGAGATGTCAAACACGCAGGTCCTTGAAGCATCCAAGACGGACGCTCCATATTCGAACAAAGAGCCCGAGAAATACCAGTTTGAGATCTGGCAAACCTCGCCGTTGGGAACCGAGAAGTTCTTCGCCATTCGAAGCGGCGACAAATGGCGTATCGATTCGGCTTACGGCGAGCCCAATCAAGTTACAAGTCTGCGCACGGACAAGGACTATGTGATCGCATTTGCCAACAAAACATACGCGTCATATGGATCGGGCCACGGCTTTGACGAACGCGAACGTATGATCGACGAGATCACCCGCGGGATGCTCAACAATCAGGCCAAAGGCATTTTCGAAAGACAAACGACCGAAAACGGCATCACCAAATACAAGGTGATCTCGGACATCGACAAAGGCAAAGAGGCGATCGTCAGCTTCGACGAAAAGGCCGGATTTCCGGTCAAAAAAGAGATCTACAAGATCGACGGGACCAGCCGGACGCTCGAAATGACGATAACTCTAAATGGCATAAAGACCGACGTTGACGAAAAAACACTCGCTATCCCGGCCGGATTCAAACAGGTCGAGATCGATGCGATGAAAAAGACTCTGAGCGGAGCAAAATGACCAAATGAGCGACAAAGAGCTAAATCACGAGATCACCAACGAGCAGCGGGCCTTTGCCGCAAATGCTCTACATAGCCTACCGTTCTCAAAACTGATCGGTATGGAGCTCGTTGAGCTCGAGATCGACAAGGCGGTCATCAGTATCGAGATGCGCGACGATCTGCGACAGCCAAGCGGCGTTTTGCACGGCGGCGTGACCGCGACTTTGATCGATACGGCGATGGCTTTCGCGGTGCGGACGCGTCTGCCTATCGACGGAGCGACCGCAACTATTGATCTCACGATCCACTATCTGCGGCCGCATCTGACCGGCAAATTCACCTGCACGGCCAAGGTCGTACGTGCCGGCAAACGCATTTTCACCGTCTCCGCCGATGTTGTAAACGAACACGGAAAACACATCGCGACCGGGCTTTCGACTTACACGAGAATATAGGGCGGAGTCTAGGAAGTCGTGGAAGTCCGGGAAGTCTCGGAAGGAGGATTCACGCCGACCAGACTTCCCAGACTTTCCAGACTGCCTTGACTTCCCCGACTGACCGAATGGAACAACTTCGCAAATTTGCCGTCTATTTTAAGCCATACAAATGGGTTATCCTTCTCGGCATTTTCTTTATCTTGTGCTCGATGGCATTTGGGCTGTTCGTTCCGTATATGGTCGGGCAGGCAGTCGACGATCTTGGTGCCGGGATAACTCAAGAGAAGATCATTTACTATCCGCTCGTCATCCTCGGCATCAATCTGATGAGTGGCGTTTTTTTGTTTTTACAGCGGCGATTGCTGATAAATACTTCGCGGCATATCGAATTTGATATGCGCCGTGATTTTTACGCATCGCTGGTCGATCAGCCGCTCGAATATTTCCAGGACAACCGCGTTGGCGACCTCATGGCCCGTGCGACCAACGACCTCGCCGCCATTCGCCAGATCGTCGGGCCAATGATCTTGTACAGCTTTCAGGCGATCTTTGCGTTGTGCATTTCACTGCCGATAATGCTCAACATCTCGGTCAAGCTAACGCTTCTGCTCCTTATCCCAATGCCGCTCGTGAGCCTGACGGTCAAATATCTCGGGGCTCAGATACACACGCGATTCGAGAAGATACAAGGTTTTTTCAGTGATATCACGGCGAGAACGCAGGAGAACCTAACCGGCGTTCGCGTAATTCGTGCCTACGCCCGCGAGGAATCTGAGATCGAACAGTTCCAGGAACTCAACCGCGAATACGCGAGCCAAAATCTCAAACTCGTAAAGTACGCCGCCGCGATGCGTCCGCTGCTGTTTTTTTTCATCGGGCTTGGGTTTGTGATAATCGTCGCCGTCGGGGTGCCGATGGCGGTTCGCGGCGAGATCTCGGCGGGCGATTTCACGGCGTTCATGCTCTATCTGCAGCGGATGATCTGGTACCTCATCGCTCTCGGCTACGTTATCAATCTATGGCAACGCGGCACCGCGTCGCTCAAACGCTTCAACGCGATCCTTGAGGCTGAACCAGCTATCCGCGATGCTGACAACGTACACGAACAGCCATCGATAAAAGGCGAAATCGAATTTCGCGATCTAAATTTCGCATACAACAGCTCGGAAAGCTCCCCTCCTTACCAAGGAGGGGTGGCAGCCGCTTCGGCTGACGGGGTGGTTCTCTCGCAGCATAATAGAGACCATCGCGTTCTCAAAAACATTGACCTAAAGATAGAACAAGGCAAAACGGTCGCCCTCGTCGGCAAAACAGGCAGCGGCAAATCCACTCTTGTCAGCCTCATCCCGCGTCTGCTCGATGCGCCGGATGGCACTGTATTTGTTGATGGCCAGGCCGTCCGTGAATATCCGATCGCTCAACTTCGTAAAGCGATCGGCTTTGTTCCACAGGAGACATTTCTGTTTAGCGACACACTGGCAAGCAACATCGCGTTTGGCGTCGAATCCAACGGCTCTCCTTCTTACGAAAAAGGGGTGGCAGCCGCTTCGGCTGACGGGGTGGTGCTCTCTTCGATGACGGTCGAAAAAGCCGCTGTGATCGCGGGTCTCGCCGAAGATATCAACGGCTTCCCCGGCGGGTACGAACAGCTCGTCGGCGAACGCGGCATTACGCTCTCGGGCGGCCAAAAACAGCGAACCGCCATCGCCCGTGCGGTAATGCGCGATCCGAGAATACTGATCCTCGACGATTCGCTATCGGCGGTCGATACTTATACCGAAGAAACGATCCTCAAAAACCTGCGCGGTGTCCGCTCGGGCCGCACGACGCTGATCGTCTCGCACCGAGTTTCGACCATCCGCGATGCCGACCTCATCTGTGTACTTGCCGATGGCAAGATAATAGAACGCGGTACCCACGACGAACTCCTAAAACTAGACGGCGAATACGCCGACCTCTACGAACGCCAACTCCTCGAAGAAGAACTCGACGCGACAGAATGACCATTGCGATTTCTCAGCATCAAAAAGTTTTTTTGGTCCATAAGAAACCTTTTTGCACTTTCGTGTATCCAACCCGCTAAAGAGTCGCGAATCTTTTCCTGAATTAAAAAACTGTAAAAGCTAGAGGAGTATTGTATGCGCAAAGTATTATTTTTGCTGTGGATAGTCGTGTGTTCTGCCGCCGTGTTTGGCCAGCAGACGAGTGAAGGTTCGCTCTATGCGACCGGAAAAAATAGAACCGACCTGGGGTCGTGTCCGCTAAAGAACACCGCCGTCCGTGCTGATATTAGTGGTTTTGTGACGCGGGTTTCGGTGCGGCAGGAGTTTGAAAACACATTCACCGAGCCGATCGAGGCCGTGTATGTCTTTCCGCTTTCACAAAACGGAGCGGTCGATTCGATGACGATGACCGTCGGCGAGCGGGTCATTCGCGGCAAAATAATGCGTCGCGACGAGGCGAGAAAAACCTACGAAACCGCAAGATCCGCAGGCCAAACCGCCGCCCTGCTCGATCAGGAACGCACCAACATCTTTACCCAAGCCGTCGCCAACATCATGCCAGGCGAACGTGTGATCGTGGAGATCTCGTACCTCGAAACGCTCAAGTATGAAGACGGCGCATATGAATTTGTTTTCCCGATGACCGTCGGCGAGCGGTACAATCCCGCAGATGTAAAAGACGCGAACAAGATCGCTCCGCCGATGACCGCACGAAACGGCAGTGACATTTCAATCGAGATCAATCTCAACGCCGGTGTGCCGGTCGAAGAGATCCGTTCAACTTCGCACGAGATCGATCAGATCAATTTCTCGCCAAACACGACAAAGATGACGCTCAAAAACGAAAAGACTATTCCGAACAAAGATTTCATCCTTCGCTATGACGTGACAGGAAAACGCATCGAGGACGCGATACTGACGCATCGCGACGGACGCGGCGGATTTTTCACGCTGATCTTACAGCCGCCTGACAAGGTCGCAACCGAAGACCGAACGCCGAAGGAGATCGTTTTCGTGCTCGACACGTCCGGCTCGATGAGCGGTTTCCCGATCGAAAAGGCGAAAGAGGCGATCAAGCTCTCGCTCGACGGCCTCTATCCCGAAGACACATTTAACATCATCACATTTGCCGGCGACACCGAGATTCTATTTCCCGCTCCGGTGCCGGCGACACGCGCAAATCTCGAGGCCGCGCAGAATTTCCTTGCCGGACGCTCGGGCGGCGGCGGGACCGAGATGATGAAAGCGATCAAGGCGTCCTTAGATCCATCTGACTCGCAAGAGCATCTCCGCATCGTCTGCTTTATGACCGACGGGCAGGTCGGCAATGACGACGAGATCGTTGCCGAAGTAAAACGTCACCCGAAGGCGAGAGTTTTTAGTTTCGGAATCGGAAGTTCCGTCAACCGCGCCCTGCTCGACAAGATTGCCCAGCAGGGCAAAGGCGAGGCGACCTATGTAGGTTTGCAGGACGACGGCTCAAAGGCGGCATCGAAATTTTACGAACGCGTCCGCACGCCGCTGCTTACCGATCTGTCGATCGACTGGGCCGGAATGCCCGTCGCCGACGTCTATCCGGGCAAACTTACTGACTTGTTTTCCGCAAAGCCCGTGATTCTTCACGGACGTTACACCAAGGCAATGAGCGGCAGCATAAAACTCAAAGGCACGCTCGCAGGCGCTCCGTACGAACGTGCGATCAACCTCGTTCTGCCGGAAAATGAAGCGGCGAACGACTCGCTCGCCACGCTATGGGCCCGCACACGCG
The DNA here is from genome assembly GCA_031362825.1 of Acidobacteriota bacterium. Classification (GTDB taxonomy): domain Bacteria; phylum Acidobacteriota; class Blastocatellia; order Pyrinomonadales; family Pyrinomonadaceae; genus OLB17. The sequence continues at coordinate 10,050 of JANLTF010000487.1, forward strand.
TTGACGAACTCTCGACGACACGTCTCATGGCAGCGGACACAAAGACGGGCACAGATATCGACCTGGCGATCACAAATCTCGGCCTCGAATTCGGCCTGATGACAAAATTCACATCATTTGTCGCTGTCGAAGATCGTGTCTCAAATCCAAACGGCGACCCGACAAAGGTCGCGGTTCCGGTGACACAGCCCGAAGGCACGGTCGGATTGGATAAAAGGAAAGTATGGGCTAACAGTGACGTTGGCTATATCACAACGACCGAACAAAAAAAGGCTCTTGCCTATGGTGTCGGCGGGGGCGGAAATAACCTTCCGATCAATGCACGAGCCGTATCCCAAGTGGTCAATGTTACCGGATCGGGAACAGGTTCCGGCAGCGGCAGCGGATCAGGCAGCGGAAACGGCGTCGGTACGATCTCGGCGACAGTTACGGTAACGGCCGACTCATCATCGATGGATTCCGCTGATACCTCGATCTCAACAACGATCACGCGGCAGGTCGTCGAACTCCTTCCGAGAGGTTCCACATTTTCGAGCTTGCTCAAGATGTCACCAAACTCACGTCCGCAGGGCCTCGCCGGTGGATTTCAGATCGACGGCTCGAGCGGCTCGGAAAACTTATTTATTCTCGATGGCCGAAACGGCGGATCGGAATTTACGATCTTTACCGACGAATATTTTGCTGAGTTTCCGGCCGGTGGTGACCAGGACGGTATCCGTCTCGAGGGTATTGACCTTGCCAACGCCCGTGCGAATACGCTGCAACCCCGAAGCGACGAACGTTCGCGTTCCGAACGTCTGACAAAACCAAATCTACAGGGCCGCATTATCGCCGCCGCCGAACCAGTTTATCCAAAACAGGCGGCTGATGCGAAAGCACTTGGTCTCGTCACCGTGGCGGTTGAGATCGATCTCGATGGAAATGTCGTTTCCGCCAAGGCCGCGTCCGGCAGCCAGCACCTTCGTGCAGCGGCCGAGCAGGCGGCGGTGCTGTCGAAATTTGTTCCGGCGTACATCAACGGCAATCGTGTACGGATCAAAGGAACGATAGTTTACGATTTCGAATCGCCCGAATCGGTCAAGGTCTATGTCCGCAAAATGAAGGCCCAACCGCCGACCGAGGCGGACAAACAAGCGGGAGCAATGTCCCAAAAGATGCACATCTGGATCTACTCACTCGCCGTGCGTCTCGAGAATAAGACGGCCGAACCGACGCCCAACGAATCCAAATTCGTCCGCGAAGGCAAGGCCGACATTCGGGTCGATCTCACATCAGTCTCGGCCGAAACGATCCAAAAACTAAAGGCCGCCGGATTCGAACCGGCGACCCAAAATTCCCGCACCGTCCTTGGCCGGATCGCGATCGAAAACCTCGTCGCCCTCGCCGCGATCAAGGAGGTGACACTGATCTCACCGAGGATCTGAGTTCAATACAAGAGCCGCCCGACCTCCCGGGGCGGCTTTTTTTGCCGCTATTCGGAACAATTTCGCACGACCGGTGTCTAACTCAACTAAGTTCTAGTTTTGCAACCAAATTTCTGTCTCAACGTGGAGGATCATCATGCGTAAATCAACATTGCTGCTCGCCTTGCTGCTTGTCTCAGTCGTTTCGTCCTTGGCCCAGGAATCTGATGACATTCGGCAAGGCTCGCTGTTCGCGACAACAAAAAAGGGCGAATCGATCGTGGCTTGCCCGTTGAAAAGCACGAGTGTCAGTGCTGATATCAGCGGATCTATTACGCGTGTGCGGGTCAGTCAGGAATTTGAGAACAATTTCACCGAGCCTATCGAAGCCATCTACACATTCCCGCTTTCGCAAAGCGGAGCGGTCGACGACATGACGATGAAGATCGGCAGCCGCACGATCCGAGGCGTCGTTTTGAAAAAGGCCGAGGCCCGAAAGGTCTATCAAACAGCCAAAGAAGAAGGCAAAACCGCCAGCCTGCTCGATCAGGACCGGCCAAATGTCTTTACGCAGGCGGTCGCCAACATCATGCCCGGCGAAAGGATCATCATCGAGATCCGCTATGTCGAGGCGCTGAAATTTGACGAAGGCAGCTATGAATTCGTCTTCCCGATGACCGTGGCGCCGAGATATCAGGCCAGCGGCGATAAAGACGACGACACGGACACAACGGCACTGCCAATAGAAGAAACGCGGGCCGGACACGACATCTCGATCGAGGTAAATCTCAACTCCGGCGTACCGGTCGAAGATATCCGTTCCACTTCACACAAAATAAACGCGGTCAACCTCAGTGCAAATGCGGCGACCGTCACGCTTCAAGGCGAAAAGACTATCCCGAACAAAGATTTTGTTTTGCGATACGACGTCATTGGAAAGCGGCTCGAAGACGCCCTGATGGTCACGAAAGGTGACAAAGGCGGATTTTTCAGCCTCATTCTGTCGCCGCCCGAGCGAATGTCGGCCGAAGACGTGACGCCGAAGGAGATCGTTTTTGTGCTCGACACCTCCGGCTCGATGGACGGTTTCCCGATCGAGAAGGCCAAGGAATCGATGAAAATGGCGATCGACGGGCTTTATCCGAACGACACTTTCAACCTCATAACTTTCGCCGGCGACACCGCGATCCTATTCGATAAACCGATGCCGGCGACCAGGGCAAATATCGATGCCGCACAGGCCTTTCTCGCAGAGCGAAACGGCGATGGCGGCACCGAGATGATGAAAGCGGTCAAGGCCGCACTCGCTTCTTCTGAAGCCTCAGATCATATGCGGATCGTCTGTTTTATGACGGATGGAATGGTCGATAACGAAATGGAGATCATCGCCGAGGTAAAAAAACACCCGAAAGCACGCGTGTTCTCATTCGGGATCGGCGATTCGGTCAATCGCTTTCTACTCGATAAGATCGCCAGCGAAGGTCGCGGCGAGGCCGAATATGTAATGCTCGATGACGACGGCTCGCGTGCCGCAAAACGCTTTTACGAACGTATCCGCAAGCCGTATCTGACAGATATTTCGATAAATTGGGCCGGAATTGCCGTCACGGGCGTTTATCCAAAACGCATTCCCGACCTATTCGGAGCCAAACCGATATTGATCCACGGCCGTTACGCGAATGCCACCAGCGGCAAAATAAAGCTCACCGGAAAGATCGGAGGCCAGCCGTATGAACGCGAGATCACACTCGACCTTCCCGCAGCCGAATCGAAAAACGAAGTTCTCGCCACGCTCTGGGCCCGCACAAAGGTCGATGAACTAATGTCTCAAAGCTGGAACATCGAGGCCGAAGAAGCCCGGCCAACCGCCGCCATCAGAGAACAGATCGCCAAGCTCGGCATCGATTATCACCTGATGACGCAGTACACGTCATTCGTCGCCGTCGAAGAGCGCATCGTCAACCGCGCGCAAAACGGCAAACGTGTCCGCGTCCCAATTTACGCTCCGGCCGGAACCGCATTTGAAAGCGAGGAGAACGGAGCCGGCGGCGGAATGGGCGACGGAAATGGTTCTGGAAGCTTGGGATACGCGGCCGTAGCGAAACCTGCTTTGCCCGCGCAATATGCGATTTCTGTTACTAATGAGGACCTGAATAGTCCGATGGTTGCCGCTACGCCAACGTCGCTTCCGAAGACTATTTCGGGCGGCGTCCTGAATGGCAAGGCGACCAGCCTGCCAAAACCGTCATATCCAGCGGCGGCAAAGACTGTTAGTGCGAGCGGATCTGTTGTAATACAGGTAACGATCGACGAATCCGGTAACGTTGTTTCGGCATCGCCGGTTTCGGGCCATCCGCTGCTGCGTGCTGCGGCCCAACAAGCCGCGAACGCCTCAAAGTTTTCACCGACATTGATGTCCGGCGTTCCCACAAAGGTAACGGGCGTCATTGTCTATAATTTTGACAATTCAACCGAAAGCCCCGCTTCAACCCCTGTCGCTCCGTTGGCTCAGGTTAATATTTCAAGCGGTGAAACGCCACAGCCAATGACACCAGATCTGCCGGCGAAAACAGAAGCCGAAACGATTCGCCGACAGCGTCTCGCCACCGTCATGCACGTCTGGGTCTTTGATCTTGCCAGCCGGCTTGAGAATGGTAACGCCGTGTTGGCCGCGAACGACCCGAGATTCGTCCGCGACGGCAAGGCCTATATACAGATCGACTTAACCGCAGCGACGCCAGCCGTGATCGAAACGCTGAGAGCCGTCGGATTTGAGATCAACACCCAAAAGGCGACTCATTTCACGGGATCCATTCCGATCGAAAAACTATCGGCACTGGCGGGAATACCGGAAATAAAACTGATCTTACCGGCGGTATAGTGTTGTTCGAGAATTGAGAAACCGCACCCACGTTACTCGTTGGGTGCGGTTTATTTTTTCGGCTTGTGAGCAAGTTATTTCGGAGCAGCAAACACCAATTTCCTCTTGGCCTGGACGATCAATCCGGGCCGTCTTGAGGTGACCTCGATATTGCGTTCGGGGATACTGGCCGATTCGACAACCGGAACTTTTGGCGTGTAAGTGACAACGTACGATGAATCGATCATCCTCGCGACGAGAGCCGCCTTTTCGACCATTTCGTCAGTCGATTCGGGCAGGATGAATACGCCGTTGGTGTTTTCGGCGACCTTCTCTAGTTGGATTTGGCTGGCTTCGAGGTCGGCCTTTCGGGCCTTGATCCTTTTGATTAGAGTACGGTCGAGATTGATGGTCGGGCCGATCTTTGGCTGTTTCGCAGCTTCTTGCGGGCCGCCTTTGGGCAGTTGATCCTTGACCATATCGGGCATCGCGTGTCGCGGCGGCGTACTTGAGATCATGCTCGTACGCGGAGCGATATCGACGGATTCCATCGAAGTATAGCTCAAAACGTGGACCGAAATATCGGTCGCTAGTAGTAGTTTGAGTTCGTCGCCGACCTGCGAAATGCTCACGGTCGTGTCGGTGCCATCAGTGATCAAAACCAGATGCTTGTTATCCACCGAGCTTCTGGTGAAAAAATCGGTCGCCAGCCGCAGGGCCGCCGCAAAGGCCGATTTTCGGCCAAAGTTCGTTCGTTTTACGGCATCATTGATCGCCGTGCGGTCGGTCGTCCATTTGGCGACGATCTCCGCCTTTTCGGCGTATTGCATCAGTGCGATCGAATCTTCGGGGCGAAGCCCGTCAATTACTCCTCGTGCGACCTTGCGTGTCCAATCGAGAGTTTTAACGCTCCTCATCTCGCCGCCGGTGTCCATCACGATCATCACATTTGCCGGAATGCGCCGAACGCTGGTCGGTTGATGGAGAATGTTGTCCTCCGTTATCACGAGGTCTTGACCGGTGACGTCCCCGAAAAACCCACCTTTCTCGTCAAATGCGAGCACATTGAGCTTGATCTCTTCGGTAACGACGCGGATGGTCTCGTCCGGCGTCGGAGTCGGCGTTGGCTGCACGCGGCCGCTCTGAGCTGAGACCATCCCAACCGAAGCAAAAATGATAGCGAAAACCGCAAAGGCAGATGTCTGGCGTTTTGAATTCATACAAACTCTTGCAAGGTATGATGCCTCAAACAGCGGCAGATTTGCTTGTCAGCGCGCGAGAGATTTGTAAAGAGTTGGAAAGGCTGTGGTTACAGCTTCGGATTCTCCTCGACAAAATCGAGCAGGTTCGAGATGTATGTAGCAAAATTCGGACACGCAATACCGTGCGGTTTTAGCACTTTGTTAGCGACCGATGTGTCGTACGTTTGTGACAGGAAAAAATAGGGCACGCCCGAATGCGGCAGGCCGGTGATCGGCGGGGAGATCTTGAGCGAAAGAGCCCACTCGACGAGCTTTGCGGGCGGCGTAAATTCCGATTTTCGTCCCGTCAGGTCTTTTGCTATCACGTCAAAAAGTTCCGCGGTCGTCAGCGGTTCGGGGTCTGCAATAGCGATCGTTTTGCCCGTCGCCTTCTTATCACGCGACAGGGCGGCGATCGCGTCCACAACAAAATCGACCGGAACCAGATTGAGTCGGACATTCTTGTTGCCGACATTCACCACGCGAAGCAGCATCGGTGCCTTTCGCAAATATTGGATGAGGTAATAGATGCCGTCGTATTTTGCCGTCTCGCCCGTGTTTGAATCACCTACGACGACAGACGGACGAAAGATCGTCACGGGCAGATCGGCCTTTAGATTTTCGACCTCCATTTCGGCGAGATACTTGGTCTCTTCGTAATTATTGCGAAAACCCGCTTGGTGTTCGAGTTCGTCCTCGCGGATCTCGCCGACGCGCTTTCCGGCAACGTAACAGGTCGAAATGTAATTGTAACGCCGAAGATTCTTGAGCGTGCAAACGAAATCGTTGACGTTTTTGGTTCCTTCGAGGTTGACGCTGTCGGCAATGTCTTTGGCCACTGCAAGATCGTAGGCGGCGGCGAGGTGAAACACGTCGGTCGTTTCAAACCGAATGGTTTCGAGATCTTCGTCCGAGATCCCAAGATTTGGTTTGGTTATGTCGCCCTCGACGATCACATAGCTTTCGAGCGGCGTATTTGTAAAATCGGCGATCTCAGTGATCTCCGCCATCGCCTTGTCGACAAATTCGCTCTGCACGAGCAAAAAGAACTGCGTCTCGCTCTTAGCAAGGCGCTCGACCAACCGGCCGGCGATAAATCCGGGAAAGCCGGTGATAAAAATGGACTCGCGAAAGATCATAAGGCTCTTTCAGTTTAGCAAGTCCGACGGTCGTTTGTTGAAAGTCTATGTTAATTCGACACAAACCTCTAAAAAATAAAGGTTTACATCAATTTGACCGATGTGGTAGATTCCGAGGTAGTACATATTTGTATGAGAATTCAGGAAATGCGGTCGGGCCTTGAGCATCTGCGAAAAAGAGCCGAGTCCGAAGCAAAGGATAATTTCTTCGACTTTCGATTGTCGCTCGAACCGGACCTGTCGTGGCCCGATCCCGTGATCGTGCCCAAAAGCGAGCTTGACGAGCCGCGTTGGTCGCTGGTTTCGTTCGATCAGATCGAGGCCGGTGGGCTGACATATCGACAGGCGGCAGAGCTGATGTCGCTACTCGATTCTCACGGCATCTCAGGCCTATGCGTCATAACTGACGAAGCTGCCGCACGTATGAGCCGCTAAAATTCCAGCACGACCTTTCCAAAACTCGCATTCGACTTCAGGTAATTGTACGCTTCGATAACTTCCCTAATAGGACAAACGCGATCAACGTTCGGCACGATAACACCGTTTGCGAGCAGCGGCACGACCTCGTCCGCGAACAGGCGCGTGGCGTCGGCCTTTTCCTCATTCGAACGACCGCGAAGCGTCGTTCCG
>JANLTF010000060.1:0-5552 GCA_031362825.1 Acidobacteriota bacterium
GCCTGACATTTGACGACGTTTTGCTCGTCCCTGCCTACTCCGAGATACTGCCGGCCGAGGCAGACACCCGCACAAAGTTTTCACGCAATATCGATCTGAATATTCCGCTGTGTTCGTCTGCGATGGACACGGTCACAGAAGCGTCGCTGGCGATCGCTCTCGCTCAACAGGGCGGAATCGGCGTGATACACAAAAATTTCAGCGTCGCACACCAAGCCGAAGAGGTCGACAAGGTAAAGCGCAGTGAATCGGGAATGATCGTCGATCCGGTTACGATCCATAAAGATAAGCTCGTATCGGACGCCCTGGAGATAATGAGCCGATTCAAGATCAGCGGCGTGCCGGTGGTCGATAGCGAGGGTTTGCTCGTCGGAATTATTACAAACCGCGACCTGCGTTTTGAAACGCGTTTTGATATCCCTGTTTCCGAGATAATGACTCCGCAACCGCTTGTTACTGTACCGGTCGGTACAACACTTGATGAGGCGAAGGTTAAGCTCCAAAAACACCGCATCGAAAAGCTGCTCGTTGTTGACGACAACGGACATCTAAAAGGCCTGATCACGGTCAAAGACATTCAAAAAGCGATCAACTTCCCTCTCGCCGCGAAGGATGAACTTGGACGTTTGCGGTGTGCCGCCGCAATCGGTGCGACTGGCGATTTTCTCGAACGGGCCGAAGCTCTCGTCAATTCGCGTGTCGATGCGATCGTGATCGATACTGCCCACGGGCATAGTTCGCGGGTCATTGATGCCGTGAAAGCTGTTCGATCTAAATTTCCTGAGATCGAGATCGTTGCGGGAAACGTCGCAACGGGAGAGGCAACGAATGCACTAATAAAGGCGGGCGTTGACGCAGTAAAGATCGGTATCGGGCCGGGCTCGATCTGCACGACTCGTGTTGTCACCGGTGCGGGCGTCCCGCAGATATTGGCGATTGTTGAAAGCGTAAATGCTGCAAAAGGTTCGGGCGTCCCAATAATTGCGGATGGCGGTGTTAAATTCTCGGGCGATGTCGCCAAGGCCATCGCCGCAGGTGCCGACAGCGTTATGATCGGCTCGCTGTTTGCCGGGACCGAAGAAGCTCCGGGCGAGGTCATACTATTCCAGGGCCGCAATTTTAAGACGTATCGAGGCATGGGCTCGATCGGGGCGATGAAAAAGGGCTCAAGCGACCGCTACAGCCAGGAAGGAACCGTTTCGGACGCCAAGTACGTCCCCGAAGGCATCGAAGGCCGCGTCGCATACAAAGGCTCAGTCGCCGAAATGGTCACGCAACTGGTCGGCGGCCTACGCTCAGGCATGGGCTACACCGGCTGCCGCTCGATCGCCGAACTGCAAACAAACGCCAAATTCGTCCGTATAACCTCGGCCGGACTACGCGAATCCCATGTTCACGATGTGATAATCACGAAAGAAGCACCGAATTATCGGATTGAATCTTAGGAAGATTTTAACCGCGAAAGACGCGAAAAGACGCGAAAAAGAATTTCTCCTTTTCGCGTCTTTTCGTTTGTTTCGCGGTTAATTATTTCTTCATTTCCTCATCGATCAGTGCTCTCAAATACGATTCGCCGAATGTGGCGAGTTCACGGCCATTGACAAAGAATGTTGGGGTTCGGCGGACGCCGAGGGCTTGGCCGTCTTTGCGGTCTTGTTCTATTTTCGCGTCAAATTTTTTCGCTTTGATCGCGGCGGCGGCTTTGTCCATGTCGAGGCCGAGTTCCTGGGCGTATTTGTCGAACAATTCGTTGATGGGCCGAGGCGGCGGGCCGGTGGCGGGGCCGTGTTTTGTGCCCCATTCGGGCTGTTTTACGAAGAGCATTTCCTGAGCCTGCCAGAATTTGCCCTGCTCGCCGGCGGCCTCGGTAAAGTTTGCTGCCGTGATCGAATTTGGATGGAGCGGCATGTAGCGGGTAACAAAACGGATTTTGCCTTCGTACTCCTTCAGGATCTTTTTGACGACCGGTGCAAACGACGCACACGATTCGCATTCGGGATCGTAAAACTCAACGAGCGTCACCTTGGCATCCGCAGGCCCTAATGACGGGCTGTCGGGCCGAACTAGCTGCTCGGGAGCGACCTTTGGTTTGCCTCCGGAACCGGAATTAGTGTTTCCGACGACCGATTCCTTTTGAACTGATGAACGATAGTAATTTGATCCGAGAACCGCTCCAACAATAACGATTATTATGATTAGGCCGAGGATAATAAACTCTTTTCGCATAATTTAACTTTCTCTATGTTTATAAAATACCAAACAGAACGCGATAGCCGCGAATGCCGCGAGGCCCATTAGCGGAATAGTGATAAAACCAAGCAGTTCGATCTGAACAGCATTACAAGGAACGCCCTCGGCGCAGGGCGTGATGCTCTCAGGAATAAAGCCGTAATAGAGCAAATTATGATAGATCGCGATGGCGAGACCGATCAACGCGAACGGCAATGCGTAGATCTTCATTCGGGCATCGCGCGTGATAATGCCGATGCCGATTATCAGTACGAGCGGATACATGGCGATCCGTTGATACCAGCACAAAACGCAAGGCGGAAGCTGCATGACCTCACTAAAAAACAGGCTGCCGACGACCGACAGCAGGACCATAACCCAGGCAATATAAGGCAGAAAACTATTAAATGCGTTCATTTTGATCTTGCGATAATCTGCTGTAGGTCCTCAGCGATCGGCATCGGTTTGAAGAACCAGACATTTGCCCCGCCCGTGTTGCCCTTCGGATAAATGCCGAGCGGCGTCTTTGCTGAGGCTCCGATAATACGTATGAACTGGCCCCAGATCTCGCGAATCGAGTGCATTTTCAATGCGAGTTTGAACATTCGCCAATGAATGCGTGTGTGGTCGAATGTCCGCGACTGGCCAAGAACGTGGGCCCGTTCGAGATGGAGGAACGCCACGTCGAGATCGCCCATTCTGATGAGAAGATCGGCCTTTGAAATCTCGTCATTGATATGACACGAAAGATCGCTCATAGGCAAAATTTTACATTTCTGGGTGTGTAACGGCAAGTAGAGTCCAAGCTCAAGTGGTGGAGCGGTTTTGCCTCCTGGCGTTACGCTTCAGGCCGTCCGGCGTTGAGCGGACGGTCGTCTTCCCTGACATCGAGGTCGATGACCATAGCATGTTAGGCCTCGATCTGAAGACTGCTTACGAGGTGGACCGCAAGGCAAAGCCGCGAAGATGATCATCCGAGTTGTTCGGCGGCCGACTCCCATTCGGCGTAAAGATTCTTTATTTTTGCTTCGGTCTGAGTGAGGGTTTTGGTGACCTCGGCGAGGCGGGCGTAATCGGAGGCGATCTTTGGGTCGGCCATTTCGGCTGATAGCTTGGTTGATGCGTCTTCCAGATCAGGGAGTTCGGATTCGATCTGTTTTATCCGTTTTTCGAGTTGGTTGATTTGGTTTTTGCTTAGCGTTGACACACTCCCTACCGGTCGTGTTTCCGCCTTTGGCAGGCTGGCAGCCTGCGTTCCGACGGCGGCCTGCGGGCCGGCTTCGAGTTTCCAGTCGTGGAATTCGGTATAGTTGCCGTCATAGCTGAGGACGGTGCCGTCGGATTCGAAGGAGAGCATTTGGCTCGCGATCTTGTCTAGGAAAAAGCGGTCGTGGCTGACTGTGATGATAGTGCCGTCGTATTCCTCGAGGGCGTTTTCGAGCGATTCGCGGGATGGGATGTCGAGATGGTTTGTCGGCTCGTCGAGGACGAGGACGTTCTTTTGTGAATAGATCAGCTTGGCGAGTGCGAGCCTTCCCTTTTCGCCGCCTGAGAGAGCCGAGACCGGTTTGAACACGTCTTCGCCCATGAACAGGAATTTCGCGAGAAAGCCACGCAGCGTTCCGTTGTCGGCGGTTGGCGCCACGCGACGCAGTTCCTGAATGACTTCGTTTCGCGGTTCGAGGCCCTCGAGATTTTGCGAGTAGTAGCCGATGTTGACCTTGGTTCCCCAATGGATCTTGCCGTCGAGTTCGCGGATGTTACCAAGAATTGTTTTGACGAGCGTCGTCTTGCCGGTTCCGTTGCCGCCGATGATGCCGAGGGCGTCGCCGCGATGGAGCGAGAATCTGATGTCACGCGCCAGAACCTTTTCGCCGTAGCCGATCATCAGGTCTTCTGCAGTCAGAACATTGTTGCCCGTACGCTGAACTTGCCGCAGGCCGAAGTTGCCACCGGATTTTTCGCTCGTCACGGCCTCGATGCGTTCCATTTTGGCAAGCAGCGTGCGGCGAGATTTCGCCTGTTTTGTCTTTTGGCCTTCGAGATTGCGGCGGATGAACTCCTGGGTTTTATTTATCAGCTGCTGCTGATTTTCGTATTCGCGGATCTGCTGTTCGCGGCGGAGTTCGCGTTCTTCGAGATATGTCGAATAGTTGCCCTTATAGGTGACGGCCTGGCCGCGGTCGATCTCGATGACGCGATTTGTCGTCCGGTCGAGGAAATAGCGGTCGTGGCTGATAACGACATAGGTGCCATCGTACGATTTAAGATAATCCTCGAGCCATTCTACGGCATCAACGTCGAGGTGATTTGTCGGCTCATCCAGCAGAAGCACGTCAGATCCCGAAAGCAGCAAACGCACCATGCCAAGCCTGTTCTTTTGCCCGCCTGAGAGCGTCCGGACGTCTTCGCCCCAACTCTCGGAAGCAAAGCCCATTCCGAGCAAAACAGCCTCGGCCTTTGCGGCGTATGAGAAACCATCCGCGTGTTCGAATTCGGTCTGGAGATCGGCGTAGCGATCGAGGACAGCATCCGAATGATCGGTCTCCATCGTCTTTTCGAGCCGACGCATCTCGGCCTCCATGTCGTGGATCTCTTTGAAAGCGGACAGCGCGGCCGTGTGAACGGTCTCGGCCTCACCGAAGTCAACGTGCTGATCAAGCAGGCCGAGTTTGAGGCCGTTCATCTTGATCACATCGCCGTCGTCCGGAGCTTCCTGCTGAGTGATTATTCGGAAAACCGTAGTCTTACCCGCACCATTACGGCCGACGAGTCCAACTTTTTCGTTCGGGTTTACCTGAAACGAGACACCTTTGAGAATCTCGGTTCCGCCGTACGATTTCCACACATCTGAGAGTCTGAATAACATGAATCTTAAACTAAAAGGAAAAAGGCAAAAGGCAAAAAATGAAATTTGCCTTTCACCTTGATCTGATTTGCCGAAAAGCGAACTATTTCGTCGCCGGTGTTTTCGGTGCCGGCTTGGCTTCAGGTTTCGCCGGTGTTGCTGCCGCCGGTTTGTTTGGCGTAGCGGCCGCAGGTGCGGTAGCGGTTGCCGGTGTAGCGGCAGCAGGTGCCGCCGGTGTCGCCGCAGCCGATCCCGCAGGACGTGCTCCGCTCAGTTCGTTCGGGTTTTCGACGACCTTTTTGGCGAGCATATTATCGACCTTTGCTTCGCTCATCGCGATCGCCTGATACGAGGCTGCGAGAAGCTGTTTGCGGTTGTTGGTCAGAAGATCGATGATCTGCTGGATGAGCCGACAAATCACCTCGACGTTGATGCCGTAGAATGGCTCGAGGATTATCTTAAATCGTACGATGGC
>JANLTF010000523.1:0-1732 GCA_031362825.1 Acidobacteriota bacterium
ATACGCTTGGTGGCGGTTTCGGCTTTCGGAGCAACCGCAACCGGCGAGGCCTTGACCTCAGGCGTAGTACTCGCAGATGAAGGTGTGATCGTCGGTTTCGCAGCATTTGTATTTGCGTTCGCCGGGGCAGTATTGCTGCCATTATTGAAAGAAAATGAGCAGGCGGATACACCCGCCAAAACCGTCAAAAACAGAAGAGGCTTGATATTCATAACATAATTTACGCAGCCTTGGCCGCCGTTTCCATATTTTCACGCCATCTTAGCACTGGTTTGCGGGCCGCGGTTGCTTCGTCGAGACGGCCGATCCGGGTTGAATGCGGGGCATCGATAACGAACTGCGGATTCTCCTGGGCTTCGGCATCGATGTCGATCATGGCCTCGATAAAAGCGTCGAGGTCGGCACGGCCAACGCTCTCCGTCGGTTCGATGAGCATTGCACCTTCGACGACAAGCGGGAAGTAGACGGTCGGCGGATGAAAGCCGTAGTCTATCAGACGTTTTGCAATGTCGAGCGTGACAACACCTTTTTTCACCTGATGCTTATGCGAAAAGATCGCCTCGTGCATGCAGTCGGATTCGAACGGGGCATCGTATGTTTCGCGCAGTTTGTGCGAAACATAGCGAGCATTTAGTACCGCTGCCTCGGTCGCTTCTTTGAGGCCGTCGTTACCATGCGTATAAATGTACGAAAGGGCACGGACCATCATGCCGAAGTTACCGTAAAACGCCTTGACGCGGCCGATCGAATTGGGATGGTCGTAATTTAGATGATATCGATCTCCGTCCCTTTCGACTCGCGGAGTAGGCAGGAACGGCTTTAGATCTGCCGTACAGAGGCACGGGCCACAGCCCGGGCCGCCGCCTCCGTGCGGTGTCGAGAAAGTCTTGTGCAGATTGAGATGGATGACATCGACGCCCATATCACCGGGCCGGGCAACGCCGACGAGAGCGTTCATGTTGGCTCCGTCCATATAGACCAGGCCGCCAGCGGCGTGGATGGTGTCGCAGATCTCGCGGATATTTCGCTCGAAGATGCCGACCGTGTTGGGATTTGTCAGCATCAAACCGGCGACGCCGCCTTCGTCGCAAAGCTCGCGAAGGTGGTCCATATCGGTCAGGCCTTCGGCAGTCGAATGAATCGTTTTTACCGTAAAGCCAGACATCGCGGCTGACGCCGGATTTGTGCCGTGTGCCGAATCTGGAATCAGCATCACCCGGCGATTCTTTGATTCGTCGCCGTCACGCTGGTCGAGAAATGCACGGATCAACATCACGCCCGTCATCTCGCCCTGAGCACCGGCCGCAGGCTGGAGCGAAATTCCGGCGAGGCCCGTGATCTCACACAGATCTTCTTGCAGGCGATAGATCAGTTCGAGTGCGCCTTGGGTTTCTTCCTCAGGAGCAAGTGGATGCAGCCCGGCAAAACCGCCGATCCTCGCGACCTTTTCGTTCAGCCGCGAATTGTATTTCATAGTGCACGAGCCCAATGGATACATACCGAGGTCGATCGAGTAATTCCATGTCGAAATACGCGTGAAATGGCGAACAACGTCCATTTCGCTGACTTCTGGAAAATCGGCGATCGGTTCGCGGACGTTGTTGCTTCCCAAAGCGAGCGGCAGGTCGGCTGCAGGAACGTCCAGTGCCGGCAGGTCATAGCCGACGCGACCGGGAGAGCTGCGCTCAAAAATCAATCCTTCATTCTGATTCACGTGCGGGGTTGATTTACG